>NZ_KV789148.1:0-15026 GCF_001807465.1 Actinomyces sp. HMSC08A09
GGCCGCTGAGGCGCCGGCACCCGCCGCCCCAGCTGCGACCGCGGCGCCTGCAGCCGCCGCCCCGGTGAGCTCTGGAGCCTCGGGTTCCTACGTCACGCCGATCGTGCGCAAGCTCGCCAAGGACAAGGGTGTGGACCTGTCCACCGTCACCGGTACGGGTGTGGGCGGACGCATCCGCAAGCAGGACGTGGAGGCTGCCGCCAAGGCCGCCGAGGAGGCCCGCGCTGCGGCAGCCGCCCCGGCTCCGGCTACTGAGGCGTCGGCGCCCGCCGCCGCGGCCAAGCCGGCCTCGGCCAAGCCCGAGGTGGACACCACCCTGCGCGGCCGCACGGAGAAGATGAGCCGACTGCGTCAGGTCATCGCCGATCGCATGATCGACTCCCTGCAGACCTCCGCCCAGCTGACCACCGTCGTCGAGGTGGACGTGACTCGCGTGGCCGCTCTGCGGGCCCGCGCGAAGAACGACTTCCTGGCCAAGAACGGCACCAAGCTGACTTTCCTGCCCTTCTTCGTCCAGGCGGCGACGGAGGCCCTCAAGGCCCACCCGAAGATCAACGCCTCCATCGAGGGCAAGAACGTCACCTACCACGATGTCGAGCACGTCGGCATCGCGGTGGACACGCCGCGCGGCCTGCTCGTGCCGGTGGTCAAGAACGCCGGGGACCTCAACATCCCCGGGCTGGCCAAGCGCATCAACGACCTGGCCGCCCGTACCCGGGACAACAAGGTCAACCCCGATGAGCTCAGCGGCTCGACCTTCACGATCACCAACACCGGCAGCGGCGGTGCCCTGTTCGACACCCCGATCATCAACCAGCCGGAGGTCGCGATCCTGGGCCTGGGCGCCATCCAGCGCCAGCCGCGCGTCATCAAGGATGCCGACGGCGGCGAGGTCATCGCCATCCGCTCGGTGTGCTACCTGGCCCTGTCCTACGACCACCGACTGGTGGACGGCGCGGACGCGGCCCGCTACCTCATGACGGTCAAGAAGCGCCTCGAGGAGGGCGACTTCGGCGGCGAGCTGGGGCTGTGAGCCTGCGCTCGGCCCGCTAGGCCGTCAACAACGGGGCCCCGCACCATCACGGTGCGGGGCCCCGTTCGTTGTACCCGGGATATCGGGTCCTGTACTCGGGCACACAGCAAGCGCCGAGGTCCATTCCCGGCTCGCGGCTCGGCTCAGGAGTCCTCCGCTGCAGCCCGCGCGATACCGGCGAGCGTGTTCTCCAGCCCCAGACGAGTCCCGCGCCAGACGATCGGGTAGAGCAGCGCCCCCAGCCGCCCCCATGTGCGATGCGCCAGGACCAGACGGACACGAGTGCCACCCGGTGCCTCGATCAGGTGCAGATCCTTCACGAAGGCCACCTCACCGTCGCGACGCCCTGAGACGACGGTGCACGACCAGGTAACCCTCGTGTCCACGGCCGTCTCCAGCCGCCACCTCAGGAAGACGGTCCGACGTCGCCCCTCCCCCCTCTGCACGGCGCCGTCGGAAAGAACCTCAACCAGCTGCTGTCGGGGCATCCCCCACCACGTGAGCCGGTCCGGGTCCCTGAGTAGGGCGGCCAGCTGAGCCGCTGACGCTGAGATGAAGCGTTCCTGACTCAGGACCCGATCCAGGCCGTACCCACGGTACTCATCAGTCATCCGGTAGCGTCCCCAGGACGATTCCTCGTTGCCCGCTATCTCACTGAGCTCAGTGCGCAGGTAGCCGACATCAACACCGCAGTGAACAAGAAGCCTGACGACCGGCGACTGGAGCGAGACGGTGGATGAGGAGATGAGGGCTTGCAAAGCCTGAGCGCTGGTGCTGAATGAAGCCCCCATGTCGTCAATGAACTCGGCGGCAGCGTCCGAGAGGGGAATCTCCCCTCCCGCATTCGCAGTCAGCTCTTCGGCTGAGATCGGCGCAGGCCTGAGCGCGTCGGGAAGGTTGATGCCCACGCGCGCAAGATCCGCATGAGCCATGTCGTCGACGGCGGCACGCGCTCGCGTGAGAGTCACGCCCTGGGCCGCCAAGACGGCCGCAGCCGTCCCGCCTTGGGCGAGGAGACCGAGGAGCATATGCTCCGGCTCGACCTCCCGGTGGCGAAGGCGCGCGGCTTCCGCGTGCGTGGCTTCGAGCCAGGTCAGGTAGTGGTTAACGGCGGGCATCGTCATCTCCTTCGGGTCGGGGCCAATCCGGGCTGAACTCGCTTTGCGTACTTCTTGTGGACTGCCTGACGAGAGACTCCAAGACAGGAGGCGATCTCGATCCATCCCATGCCCGCGCGCAGAGCGGCCTCGACCTGCGCAAGCTCAAGGCTGTCCGTCAGTCGTCGCAGAGCCGCCACGGCTCGTAGCCCGTCCTCGGGGCGAGTGGTGTCAGCAGCCTCAGTGGCTGCGGTGAGCGCATCCATGCGAGCAACCTAGGTTGACGAAACTACTTTGTCAACCTATGTTGCTACTCATCTCCAACAAGGACATTCAGTCCGGAGGCCGAGCACCTTCTTCCACTTACGCCACACACCCACCACTGAGCCGACTCCCACGCCCTCAGTCCCTGCTCGCCACAGACACCTCAGCAAGGCCGACGACGCCGCGAGCAAAGTCGATGCGATCCTCCGTGGAGCTGAACTCGCCCGCCAAGGGGCCGTCGAGGAGCAGCGAGGCCAGGCCGTGCACGCCGGACCAGATCAGGACCTCCGCCTCGACCTGAGCACCATCGCCCATCATGGCCTTCGCCAGGCGGGCCAGCTCCCGACGCGCACGATCGCCGGCCTGCACCACCTCCGGGAAGCGCTCGGGATCGCAGACGTCGGGCCGGAACATCACCCGGAACACCCCGGGGTGACGTAGCGCGAACTCAACATAGGCGTTTCCCGAGGCCACCAAAACCGCATGCAGATCCGCATCCCCAAGCCCCTCGTGCGCCACAGCGAGCCTGTCCGCGAGCTCATCGAAGCCCTCACATACCAAGGCCGCCAGGATGGCCTCGCGGTTTGCGAAGTAGTGGTACGGCGCCTGGTGCGTACAGCCGGCACGACGTGCAACCTCTCGCATACTCAGGGCACTGGGGCCGGCTTCATCGAGGAGCTCCCTGCTGGTTCGCAGCAGCTCGGAGCGCAGATCCCGGCCGCCGTGGCGCCCTGAGGCGCCTGTCGTTTCAGAGGTCATGGAAGGAGTCTAGAACCGAACTACTAGACAGTGTCCAGTTGACTGCTATGCTGACTTGACACTGTCTAGTTTTGGAGGGGTAAGGGATGTCCTACGACGTCATCGTGATCGGTTCGGGCATTGGAGGACTGACGACTGCCGGCCTGCTGGCGCGGGCCGCCGGCAAGCGAGTTCTGGTCCTGGAGCGGCACACGGAACCGGGCGGACTGACGCACACCTTCCGGCGTGACGGCGCCTCCTGGGATGTGGGGGTGCACTACATCGGTCAGCTTGGCCCCGGAAGCCAGGGCCACGCCTACTTCGACTACCTCTCTGGTGGCGAGCTGGAGTGGAACCGTATGCCCGACTCCTATGACAGGTTCGTCTACCCGGGCGTGGACCTGCGCGTCAGCAGCGATCCAGTTCGGTACGAGCGTGATCTGGTTGCCGCGTTCCCCCAGGAGGCCAGAGCCATTCACCGTTACTTCCAGGATGTTCGCCGGGTGACACGGTGGCTGACGCTGAGCTTCGTCCAGGGGATGGTCCCCCGACCTGCGGCCTCGCTGCTCAGGGCCGCCCAGCGCCTGGGAGGCCGGAAAGCCACTCAGACGACGAAGGCGTATCTGGATTCCCACTTCCGCTCCCCCAGGCTCAAGGCCGTCCTGGCCAGTCAGTGGGGGGACTACGGCCTGCCGCCGTCCCGATCGGCCTTTGCCGTGCACGCGCTGATTGTCTCCCACTACCTCGAGGGCGCCTGGTTCCCCCGCGGTGGCAGCGCTCGGATCGCCCGCACCTTCGAGAAGGGCATCGAGCAGGCCGGAGGCGCTGTCCGCGTCGCGCAGGAGGTCACCGAGATCCTCACCGAGAACGGGACGGCGGTCGGGGTCCGAGTCATGGACCACCGCGGCGCCCAGGTACGCGAACGCGTCTACCGCGCCCCGGTCATCGTGTCCGCCATCGGCGCCTCCAACACCTTCAACCGTCTGTTGCCCACATTCGGAGAGATCGGGAGACGCACCGGGCCCGCACGCCGCTCGCTGGAGCACCTGGGTACGGGCACGTCCGCGGTCACCGTCTTCCTACGCTTGCGTGATGACCCGCGCAGCATCGGCATTGATGGTGGAAACATCTGGGTGAACCGGGACCTCGATCACGAGGGTGCACAACGGTACAGCGATTCGCTGCTCGAGGGGCGCCCTCACGATGTCTTCGTCTCCTTCCCCTCTCTGAAGTCCGGCGAGTCCCCACATACCGCCGAGCTCATCTCCTTCTGTGACGCGCGAGCCTTCCGGCAGTGGGCCGAGCAGCCCCGAGAAAACCGCGGCCCCGAGTACTTCGCTCTCAAGGAGCGCATCGCCCAAGGCATGCTGGAACTGGCTGAGAGCGCGGCTCCGGGGCTGACCGAGCTCGTGGACTACGTGGAGACCTCCACTCCTTTGACCTACGAGCACTACACCGCTCATCCCGCCGGGGCCTTCTACGGTCCTCCGGCCACTCCGCTGAGGTTCCGGTCCCGCCCCCTGGGACCGCGCACGGCCGTCCCCGGTCTGTTCCTCTCCGGACAGGATGCCGGGAGCGCCGGCATCATGGGAGCCATGATGGGCGGAGTCGCAGCCGCGTGCCAGGTCCTTGGGCCCCGCGGGTATCCCACCATCGCCTCCGCTCTGCGCGAGAGGCCCGAGACTCCTGAGTCTCGCGCAGTGCACCCACTGCCCGAGGGCAAGCACCTCGCCACCCTGGTCTCCAAACGGCGTCTGACTCCCAGCGTGTGGGAGGCGGAGCTGCAGCTGGACGGCAGGATCGGCTCGTGGGCGCCAGGGCAGTTCGCCCGTCTGCACGTGGGCGATGACGCATGGCGTGACTACTCGATCGCGGGGCTGGAGGAGGATCGTCTTCGTCTGCTCATCTCCACCCGGACAGGCGGCCGAGGTTCCCAGTTCATTGAGAACGCGGACACGGGCGCGCAGACAGTGGTGGAGCTGCCCCTGGGCGGTTTCGGGCTCGCCGACTCGGGCAGGCGCCGCCTGTTCATCGCCACCGGCACGGGGATCGCACCCATGCTGGCCATGTTCGCTCACGCTCCCGGCCTGGAGCACGACACTCTGCTCTTCGGGTGCCGTCACCAGGAGGAGGACCTGACCACCAGGATCAGCTCCCCCTTGCCGGGGACCGTCGTGCGCTGTCTGAGCCGCCAGGAGGCTCCGGACGCGTTCCACGGACGAGTCACCCAGGCCCTCACCGCGCTCGCTCACGATCTCCAGCTCGATCCCGAGTGCACAGACGTCTACCTGTGCGGTTCGGCGGCGATGGTGGCAGACGCACGAGACGTGCTCGAGCACGAGGGCTACACGTCGGTCCTGACCGAGCCCTACTGAGCCCCACACGGCCCGTATCCACCCTGAGTTCGCTCCGATCGTCGACCGAGCCTGGCCTGCGGTGCCCCTTAGAGGTCACTCCACGGCTCGAATGTCCGCGACGCGCCACGGCTCCGGGACGACGATGAGCACGACCTGGCGGGGTGCGAGGGCCGGAACCGTCCGCGTTCCCTCAGGCCCCGAACGTGTTGAGGCGCTTTGAGACAGCGTCACCTGGACCGCTCTCGCGCCGGCCCACTGCTCCGCCGCGTCATCAGGCAGCCTCACCTCAGCGACCTGGCTGACGGAGGTGTGCAGCTCCTTGACGCCTTCTCCGGAGTCGGACAGCTCGGTGAGAACCTGAGTATCGGCCCGCGCCGCGGGCGACCCCGGTACCGTCGTGGCAGCCAGAGCGACGGCATCGCCGGCCATGAGGGCCCGGTCTCGAGCCGCGGACAGTCCGACGACGACGCTGGCCACGTCGACGCCGCCGCTCCCGCCAGGAGCCTGCGTCGACGCCGTTGCGACTGAGCTCCCGGCGACTAAGGGAGACGGGCTACCTGAAGGGATGGCTCCGGCGCGGGAGGAGGTCAGCGGCCGCGCCGATGCTGTCGGGCCGGCGGCCGCTCTGAGCGCCCACACGGGCCTGTGCGACACCAGGGCCTTGGCCGGCCCCCAGGCGGCCAGGCAGATGGCCACCAGCGCCACTGCCGTAAGTCCCCAGGCGCGGGTGCGCGAGCGCCCTGATCCTCCTCTTCTCCCCCAGCGTATGGCCGCGGGCCCTCGCCCGGTGCGGCCGGCACTGCCATGGTTGTTCCGTGGCTCGCTCCTCGTCCTCGGCCGGCGGCTCGGTCGGGCTTTGGGCCTGAGCCTGGAGCCGACCGTGCGGGTCGGGGTGCGGGCTGCTGCTCGCAGGGAGCCTGCAGCCATGCGGGCGCCGTCAGGCAGTTCGATGGGTGAGGCCTGCCCGAGCTGAGGTGCCCGGGCCGCCAGATCCCGTGCGGTGGGACGGTCTGCGGGCTCCTCGGCCAGGGCATCAGTCAGGATTCCCGCCAGGCGCCGGGAGGCGGTACCGCCCTGCCCCGAGCACTCGGTCAGCAGACGGGCCAGGGCGTAGACGTCACCGGCCGCGGAAGGCGGGGCACCGGCGAGGCGTTCCGGCGCGGCATACTCCTGCGTGCCCGTCTCCATGACGGAGCCCAGCAGGTCGACGAGGACCGGGTGCCCATCGGCGGTCACCAGGACGTTGCCACTCGATACGTCCCCGTGGGTCGCTCCGTGCTCGTGCAGGTAGGCCAGTGCCGAGCCCAGAACGTCCAGGAGCGTGGCCAGCGAGGAGACGTTCAGCCGTCCTCGCGCCCCCAGAACCACGTCGAGTCCCGCCCCGTCGACGAGGTCCATGATGACGCCCGCCCGACGCTCGGGCAGCGAGACCACCTCCCGCACGGTGACCAGGCCGGGGTGGCGCAGGACGCGCAGGTCGGCCAAGCGCCGCAAGACTATGGCTCCAGCACGTCCGTGGGGCAGGTCGACGACCCGGATGACCACATGGCGGCCCTGCGCATCGAGGCTACGGCGAGGGGCGCTGGGGGCAGTGGAACGCCCCATGACCTCACCGATGGTGTAGCCCTGCTGCGACAGGGCGCCGAGCGCCGAGTCAGGGATGCTCGGCTCCGCGTCCGAGGGAGGCAGTGAGCCGGCGCGAGGGGCGCCCGCGCAGCGCGGCCGCAGTCGCCGGCGAGGTACGGGACGGCGTCGGGGCCGGGGACGGTGGGAGGCGCCATCTCCGGGGCGGTCGGCGGGGCGGGGGCACGTCGTCGGGCTCATGCACTCCATGGTCATCACGGCGCACCGTGATGACCAGCCCTTTCGACCGGCCTGTGGATAACTCGGGTTCGGGGGCCGGTTGTGGTCACGTAGACTGCACCCGTGCTGCGTGAGGACATGGAGCTCGGTTCCCGGCTCATCCCCTTCCATGAGGGCTGGCAGCGGCAGAGGGATGTTCACGGCGAGATCGTGGAGGGGCGCCGCCCCTCGACCCTTCTACTCGTGGAGCACGAACCGGTCTACACCGTTGGCAGGAGGGCCCACTCCTGGGAGCGGCCCAGCGCTGACGTCGTCGAGCCCGGTCACGTACCGGTGGTCGACGTGGACCGTGGCGGCAAGACCACCTGGCACGGGCCCGGACAGCTGACCGTATACCCGATCCTGCGCCTGGCCCAGCCCATTGACGTCATCCGCTACGTACGGGCCCTGGAGGCTGCCGTCATTGACCTGTGCGGCCTCTACGGACTGGAGACGATCCGTGTCGAGGAGCGCTCCGGGGTCTGGCTGCCGGCCGATCCTGAAGCCGCGGGCGAGGCGGATCAGCTTGCGCGCCCCGAGCGCAAGATCTGCGCCCTGGGGGTGAGGGTCGCCCGCGGCGTGACCATGCACGGGATCGGCCTGAACGTCGATCCCGACCTGGAGGCCTTCTCCCTGGATCGCATCATTCCCTGCGGAATCGACGACGCCGGAGTGACCTCACTGGCAGCGGAGACCGGCCGGCACCTGGCGACCGGCGCTCCCGCGGACGCCTTGGTATCCACCCTGGAGAGCCACCTGTTGCCCTTGGTGGCGGATGCCACGTGACAACAGGCCTTACTCCTAGGCCGGAGGTCCTAAGAACCTCGGGAGCGTACTAGACTCCCCGTAGAACCGTCGTCAGCGAGGAGAGGTAGACGTGAGCACCACCGTGGCCCCTGAGGGACGTAAGCTCTTGCGGGTTGAGGCGCGCAATGCCCAGACCCCCATTGAGTCCAAGCCCGACTGGCTGCGCACCCGCGCCGTCGTCTCCGACACCTACCAGGAGGTCCGCGGCCTGGTTCGGGAGAAGAGCCTGCACACGGTGTGTGCCGAGGCGAACTGCCCCAACATCTACGAGTGCTGGAATGACCGTGAGGCCACTTTCCTGGTGGGCGGCGAGATGTGCACCCGACGCTGCGACTTCTGCGACATCGCCACCGGCCGCCCCACCGAGTACGACGTCGATGAGCCCCGGCGTGTGGCGGTCTCGATCAAGGAGATGGACCTGCGCTACGCCACCGTCACCGGGGTGGCCCGCGACGACCGTCCCGACGGTGGCGCCTGGCTCTACGCCGAGACCGCCCGCCAGGTGCACGAGCTCTCGCCGGGCACCGGTGTCGAGCTGCTCATCCCCGACTTCAAGGGAAACCCCGACGCGCTTGAGGACGTCTTCTCCTCGCGCCCTGAGGTTCTCGGCCACAACCTGGAGACGGTCCCGCGCATCTTCAAGCGGATCCGGCCGGCCTTCTCCTACCAGGGCAGTCTCGACGTCATCACGGCCGCCGCGGAGGCAGGACTGGTCACCAAGTCCAACCTCATCCTGGGCATGGGCGAGACCCGTGACGAGATCGAGGCGGCCATGGCCGCCCTGGTGGAGGCGCGTTGCGACATCCTCACCATCACCCAGTACCTGCGCCCCTCCAAGCTGCACCACCCTGTTGACCGCTGGGTCAAGCCTCAGGAGTTCGTGGATCTCAGCCGCCTGGCCGAGGAGATCGGATTCGCCGCCGTCATGAGCGGCCCCATGGTGCGTTCCTCCTACCGCGCCGGCATGCTATGGGGACGGGCCATGGTCAAGCGCGGTCGCCCCATCCCCGAGCACCTCTCGCAGCTCGCCGAGCCGGCCACCGCCCGCCAGGAGGCGTCGGCCCTGCTGGGAGCCCACCCCCACCTCGCCGCCGCCTGCTGAAGGCGAGGCGCGGGTCCCACGCAGCCGACCGGGTTCCCGGTGCGCACCGGCCTGCCACGCTGACGGCGAGACCATGTGTGCCGGCGCACCAACGTCGTCTATGGTGTGCCCGTGAGTAGTGCCCAGTCCCCCCAGCCGAAGAAGAAGCGCCGGCTGGCTCAGTACCTTCAGAACATCAAGGACTCCTACACGATCTCGCGGCGAAGCTACCCGTGGATCGGGTGGACGATGCTGGCGGTGCTCGCCACGTGCCTCGCACTGGGGGCCGCTGTCTCCTTCGGTTACGGACTGTCCCTGTGGTACTGGCTGATGGTGGGCATCCTCATGGCGCTCATGATCGACATGGTTATTCTGTCGTTCACGGTGCGCCGCGCTTCCTTCTCCCAGATCGAGGGAATGCCAGGAGCGGCGAAGGCCGTTCTGGACCAGATCGGTCGGGGCTGGTTTGTGGAGCCCGAGCCCGTGGCCTTCACCAAGGACCAGGACCTCGTGTGGCGGCTGGTGGGACGCCCCGGCGTCGTTCTCATCGCGGAGGGACCCAGCACCCGAACCCGCCGCATGCTGGCCGAGGAGGAGCGCAAGGTCCATCGGCTGCTGTCGACCGTCCCCATCCACACCCTTCAGGTGGGCACCGACGCCGGACAGGTGCGCCTGACCGACCTGACCAAGACGCTGCGCCAGCTTCCAACCAAGCCCACGTCACTGACTGACAGCGAGATCACTCAGGTCTCCAAGCGTCTGACGTCGATGGCGGGCAAGAACCTGCCGATCCCCAAGCACATCGACCCCAATCGGGTCCGCCCCGACCGCCGCGCCATGCGCGGACGCTGAACCTCCGCCCCAGATCACCTCCTTCCCCCATGACACAGGGCCCTGCCGACTCGAGGAGTCCGGCGATCAACGGGCGAAACACTCAGGCAACACTGACGCCATTCCTTTGTCACGGTAACGTCAATATAGTGACCGCCGTCAGCCACAGTGCATACGTGTGAAGTATGTGCGCCGTTCCCACCTGGAGGAGATATGTTCAAGGACGCATCCGAGGCACTGACGTTCATCGAGACGGAGAATGTCGCGCTGGTCGATGTGCGGTTCTGCGACCTACCCGGCGTCATGCAGCACTTCACCATTCCTGTGGCCGCCTTCAAGGACGAGGCCCTCACTGACGGCCTGATGTTCGACGGCTCATCAATCCGAGGCTTCACCGCGATCCACGAGTCGGACATGAAGCTGGTTCCCGATGTGACCACCGCCTTCCTGGACCCGTTCCGCGAGGAGAAGACCCTGGTCGTCAACTTCTCGATCGTCGACCCCTTCACGGACGAGGTCTACTCGCGCGACCCCCGCTCGATCGCCGCCAAGGCCGAGGACTACCTGCGCTCCACCGGAATCGCCGACACCTGCTACATCGGGGCCGAGGCCGAGTTCTATCTCTTCGACTCGGTGCGCTACGAGGCCTCGCCAGCCGAGTCCTTCTACGCCATCGACTCCTGCGAGGCGGCCTGGAACACCGGCCGCGAGGAGGAGGGCGGCAACAAGGGATACAAGACCGCTTTCAAGGGCGGCTACTTCCCCGTCTCCCCCAACGATCAGATGGCCGATATCCGTGATCGCATGGTCCGCACCTGCCTCGCCTCCGGACTGGAGATCGAACGGGCCCATCACGAGGTCGGGACCGCCGGACAGCAGGAGATCAACTACCGTTTCAGCTCTCTGCTAGCCGCGGGCGACGACATGATGAAGTTCAAGTACATCATCAAGAATGAGGCCTGGCGCAACGGCAAGACAGCCACCTTCATGCCCAAGCCGATCTTCGGCGACAACGGTTCGGGCATGCACACCCATCACTCGCTGTGGAAGGACGGCAAGCCACTGTTCTTCGACGAGCGGGGCTACGGCCAGCTCTCGGACCTCGCCCGCTGGTACATCGGTGGGATCCTGGCCCATGCCCCGGCGCTGCTGGCCTTCACCAACCCGTCGGTGAACTCCTTCCACCGCCTGGTCCCCGGCTTCGAGGCGCCGGTCAACCTGGTCTACTCGGCCCGCAACCGCTCGGCCTGCATCCGCATCCCGGTCACGGGCTCCTCCCCCAAGGCCAAGCGGGTGGAGTACCGGGTGCCGGATCCCTCCTCCAACCCCTACCTGTGCTTCGCCGCCGTCCTCATGGCCGGAATTGACGGCATCCGCAACCGCATCGAGCCCCGCGAGCCCATCGACAAGGACCTCTACGAGCTGGCTCCCGAGGAGTACTTCGACATCGACAAGCTCCCCGACAGCCTGGACGAGGCGCTGGAGGCCCTGGAGGACGACCACGACTTCCTCACTGAGGGAGACGTCTTCACCCCCGACCTCATCGAGACCTGGATCGAGTACAAGCGCACCAACGAGATCGAGCCGCTGCGGCTGCGCCCCCACCCCTACGAGTTCCAGCTCTACTACGACCTGTGAGCCGGTGACCCAGCTCAGACGGCGGCCCTGAGCCTCCTACGCACGAGGCTCAGGGCCGCCGTCGTGCTGTACGCCACCATCCCAGTTTGCATATCTATACTGCATTGCGGATATTCTTTCTCTGTCTTGATCCACTCCGAAGAGGAGATCCCACGATGAGGATCCGCCATCACGCCTCCCTCGGGCTGGCAGCCACCGCCTGCCTGGTCCTCAGCGGATGCACCAACGCCGCTGACTGGAACGCGAACCGGAGCTCGCAGATCCACTCCTTCGACACCTCGTCGATCCAGGCGCAGCCCGACATCATTGCCAAGCTCCCTCAGGGCGCCCTTGAGGACGGTGTCCTCGACGTGGCCGCCTCCACGGACTACGCGCCGGCCGAGTTCCTCGACCCCTCGGGCACGGCCGTGGGCTACGACGTCGACCTGACCAACGCGATCGCCGCCGTCCTGGGCGTCAAGGGCAAGGTGCACACCGCCGAGTTCGACTCCATCATCGCCTCGATCGGCTCGAAGTACGACGCCGGCATCTCCTCCTTCACCGTCACCCCCGAACGGACCGCGGAGGTCGACATGACCGCCTACATCAACGTGGGCTCGCGATTCAACGTCCAAGCCGGCAACCCCAAGGGCGTCGAGACCTCTGACCACCTCAAGCTGTGCGGACGGACCATCGGCGTCCAGGTGGGAACCGCCCAGGAGACCACCATGCGCGACGCCGCCGACAAGTGCGCCCAGGCGGGCAAGCCGGTGCTGTCCGTACGCTCCTACTCCAAGCAGTCCGAGGCCACCACCGGCCTTGTGGGCGGCACCATCGACGCCACCTACTCGGACTCCACCGTGGCCGGCTACGCCGTCGAGCTGACCGATGGCCAGATCGTCACCCTCGGTGAGATCGAGGACGCCGCCCCCCAGGGTGTGGTGACCGCCAAGGCCGACCCCCAGTTCACCGCCGCGATCCAGGCCGCCGTCCAGTACCTCATGGACCACGGCATCTGGCAGAAGATCCTGGACAACTGGGGCGTGAAGGACGCCGCCCTGACCACCGCAGAACTCAATCCCGCAGTGAAGGAGTGAGCAGTGACCGCCTCACCCGCCTCTGAGGACGACAAGGTCATCCTCAACAATCCCAAGCCCGTCCCCCGCCCGGGGACGTGGATCAGTGCCGCGATCGTCACGGTCCTGGGGGCCATGCTCATCCACGGGCTGGTCACCAATGAGAAGTTCCACTGGTCCACGGTCTGGTTCTTCCTGCGTGAGGTCCACGTGGTCAAAGCCGTCGGCTGGACGCTGCTGCTGACGTTCATGGCCATGGCCATCGGCATCGTACTCGCGGTCACCACGGCGATCCTGCGCCAGTCCTCCAACCCGGTCCTGCGCTGGGTGGCGCTGGCCTACCTGTGGTTCTTCCGTGGCACCCCGATCTACACCCAGCTGGTCTTCTGGGGTGCGCTGTCCGCGCTCTACCAGAAGCTGAGTCTGGGCATCCCCTTCGGTCCCGAGCTGCTGACCTTCAAGACGACGACGGTCTTCACCCCCTTCGTCGCGGCGGTCCTGGGGCTGGGCATCAACGAAGGCGCCTACCTCTCCGAGATTGTCCGCTCGGGCCTGAACTCAGTGGACAAGGGCCAGAGCGAGGCCGCAGGTGCCCTGGGCATGAGCAGGGGCCAGATCCTGCGCAGGATCGTCCTTCCCCAGGCGATGAGGGTTATCGTCCCGCCCACCGGCAACGAGACGATCTCCATGCTCAAGACGACCTCCTTGGTGCTGGCGGTCCCCTTCACCCTGGATCTGACCTTCGTCACCAACTCCTACGCGTCGCTGACCTACCAGATCATTCCGCTGCTTCTGGTCGCGGCCATCTGGTACATCATCATCACCTCGATCCTCATGGTGGGGCAGCACTACATCGAGCGCTACTACGGCAAGGGCTTCGACCCTGACAAGTCCTCCGCCTCCTCGGGCCGGGGCCTGTCGGCCCGCCAGCAGGCCATCCTCGATGCGCACACCACCAAGGACAATCCCTTCCTGGAGGTCACCCCATGAGCACATCCGCCCAGGCAGCAACCGGGACGCCCAAGGTCGAGATCAGCGACCTGCACAAGTTCTTCGGTGAGCTGCACGTGCTGCGGGGCATCGACCTCATCGTCCCGCCCGGCTCGGTGACGGTCCTCATCGGCCCGTCGGGCTCGGGGAAGTCGACTCTGCTGCGCTGTATCAATGAGCTGGAATCCATCGACGCCGGCCGGATCAAGGTCGACGGCGACCTCATCGGGATGCGTGAGGTCGAGCGCAGGGGGCGCATCGAACTGCACGCCCTATCGGACAAGGCCCGCGCCGCTCAGCGCGCCAAGATCGGGATGGTCTTCCAGCGTTTCAACCTCTTCCCCCACATGACGGCTCTGCAGAACGTCATGGAGGCACCGGTCCTGGTCAAGAAGACTCCAAAGGCCAAGGCCCGTGAACGCGGCATCGAGCTACTGGAGCGGGTGGGGCTGGGGGATCGCCTCGACCACTACCCCTCCCAGCTCTCCGGCGGCCAGCAGCAGCGGGTGGCGATCGCCCGGGCCCTGGCGATGGACCCCGAGCTCATGCTCTTCGACGAGCCGACCTCGGCCCTGGATCCCGAGCTGGTCGGTGAGGTGCTGCAGGTGATGAAGGACCTCGCCGCCTCCGGCATGACGATGGTCGTGGTCACCCACGAGATGGGCTTCGCCCGGGAGGTCGGCGATCAGCTGATCTTCATGGACGGCGGCGTGGTCGTGGAGCGGGGCATCCCCTCCGAGGTCCTCGACCGACCCGCCAACGAGCGCACCCGTGCCTTCCTGTCCTCCGTGCTGTAGGGGCCTCCCTCCTCCAGCGCGCAGAGCACTCTGCCGCCCTCGGAGACGGCCTCCGTCCCGAGGGAGTTCGTCCCCCGGCGGGAGGTCCCCGTGCCGCGCCCTCGGTCCGCAGAAACCGTCTCGGCCCTCACATACCGTCTCGGCCCGGCGTTGCGCCCTCGTTCTCGCAGTTTGAGGGCGCAACGCCGGGCGTCGTGGTCCCGTGGGCGATCCATGGAGGCCATGGAGTCGTCGATCAGGATCGAATCGAGAGCACCGCCACGGACCCCGATCAGCAACCGGGTGACGCCCCACGGATCTTTTCCCGCCATTTCAGGCAAAACCTCATCATTAAGAACCGCCTCTCACCCACCTTCTTCCGATAAGCTTCCGCTTCAGCTCCGAAGCGCACTCTCACATGGGAAGATGCCTACGGGGTGCCTCATGTCGAGGTGCCCGCGAGGTGTCTTCGGTGCCTCATGTAGGAATGCCCGCCAGGTTGAGGGGTGGTTAGGAG
>NZ_KV789149.1:0-1336 GCF_001807465.1 Actinomyces sp. HMSC08A09
GCGTAGGGTTATCGGCGTGAACGTGGTGCTTTAGGCGGCGTGTCGTGGGGTTAGTGGGTTGTCGATGCAGGCCAGGGCCGAGATCACGGGAAAGTACGCCAGGGTGTACACCAGGGCGTCGAAGAAGGACAAGGGACGGATCTTTGATGAGGTCTGCGCAGTCACTGGCTGGAGTCGGGACAACGCGCGCCGACGCCTGGTGGCCGCAGCCAAGCGCCCACCGGGTCGCCGAAAGTCGGCGGAGCGCAGGGCTAGAGCCCGCAGGTACTCCTACGACGCCTTGAAGGTGCTCCAGCGAGTGTGGCCCGCCAGCGGCGGGCAGTGCGGCAAGTACCTCAAGGAGTCCATGCCGCTGCTGCTGGACCTGCTGGAGGCTAGCGGTGAGCTCGACGACGAGCCGCGCTACACCCCAGCCGTCAGAGACGAGCTGGTGGCCATGAGCGCGGCGACCATTGACCGCTACCTCGCCCCGGTGCGGGCTACCGAGCAGCTGCGGGGCAAGTCGACGACCAAGGCCGGTCCGTTGGCTTTCGCAGCTCCATCAAGATCCGCAAGGCCGGCGGGCGAGATCGAGGCTGAGCCTGGGTTCTTCGAGGTCGACACCGTCGCCCACTGCGGGCCGACCCTCAAAGGAGAGTTCACCCGGACTGTGAACATGACCGACGTGCTCACGGGGTGGACCTTCACTCGCTCAATCCGAAACAACGCTGAGAAGCACATCATCTCCGCCCTGGACGCCGCCGTGGGATGCGTCCCGTTCCCCGTTTTGGGCGTGGACTTCGTAGGCGGCTCAGAGTTCATCAACCACAGCGTGGTGCGCTGGGCCGCGGACTTGGACATCTACTCCCGCCCGCTCACGCCCCTACAGGAAGAACGACCAGGCCACCATCGAGTCGAAGAACAACCACCTGGTGCGCCGCTACGCCTTCTACTACCGCTACGACACCAGCGAGGAGCGCGAGGTCCTGGGCCGTCTCTGGGAGCAGGTCAACGTCAAGCTCAACTTCCTGCCCCCCGCAAGCCCATCGGATGGGGCACCGATAAGGCCGGCAGGCGCAAGCGCCTCTACGACGCTCCTCGTACCCCATTGGACCGGCTGCTGGACACCAGCGCCCTGACCAAGGCCCAGAAGACTGACCTGGTCTCGTACCGCAACCAGCTCAACCCCGCCTCTATCACCCGCCGCATCATCGAGCTCCAGGACGTTCTCATCCGCCTGGCCAAGGACAAGACCGACCAGCGCCTGCCTCGCCCAGATCCCAAGCATCCTGCCCGACGTCCACAAAGGCGTACGAGTCAGGAAAGCCTCCTAACCACCCCTCAACCTGGCGGGCAT
>NZ_KV789150.1:0-11054 GCF_001807465.1 Actinomyces sp. HMSC08A09
CGACGCCGCAGCCAGGCCTGGCACGGCACCGACCGCCAGGCCCGGGGGCTGGTGATGGCCCGCCTGCGCGCGGCCCCCGACGGGCAGTGCGTCGAGGCTGCTGAACTCAGGGCCTGCGCCGCCAGGGCCGGGACCCGGGCCTCCGGTGGTGCTCGCGACCCCGAGCAGCCGGTGCGCGCCCTGTCCACCCTCCTGGCCGACGGGCTCATCGCCACCGACGACGACGGCGCCACCTACCGGCTTCCCTAGCCGGCCACCGATCCGCGGACCGCCCCGGTAGCCGGCCGGGGATGCGCTTGGGGTTTGTGCGGACAACGACGAAGGTCTCATCGGCCTCGCGCATCGCCGGGGCGGGGCGCTCACGGGCCTGGGGCCGTGGCGCCGGTAGAGTCGTGACCATGGCCAAAGGACGCGGACGCAACCATGGGGAAAGCGCAGGACGACGAGGCTCGGCCCGTCGCGGCGCAGGCTCCTCATCGGGGCGTTCCTCCTCGGGCTCCCAGTCCCGGCCCCACCGGCAGAGCGCTTCCGGCGGCGGGCCGCGGTCCGGCGCTGGACAGTCCTCCTCAGCCCGCTCCAGCGGGACGCCTCGATCCTCCCAGGCCAGGGGACGCGGCGGCCGCGCCTCGGGCACGAAGTCGACCGGACGCCCCCTGCACTCGGGGCAGACGGGCCGGCCCGCCGGCGGGCAATCGGGCACGCCGGCCCGGGGCGGCAAGAACCGCCGGTCCCCCCAGGGCGGCCAGGGGACCTCGACGCCTCGCTCACGGCAGGCCGCTCCGGGAACCGCTCGCTCCTCCCGGACGAGCTCGACTCAGGCCGCTCGCTCCGATCGTCGTCGACACAGCTGGGGCGCAGGCCTCCAGTGGACCCATATCGGTGGTGGGCGGCTGACCGGAGCCCCCGACTCGATCCCGCAGGGCCCGGACCAGCCTCGCAGTGGGCGCCTGCGCAAGCCGGTCCCGCCTCAGCCCCGCTACGGTCTGCGCCGTGCCCTGGTGCTGGGCGGGGTCCTGCTGGTCCTCTTGCTGCTCATCGTGACCATCGCCGTCGGCTACTTCTGGGTCCGCAACACCATCCGCACCCAGGATGAGGAGCGCGCAGCCGCCCAGGTGCACACCGTCTACCCCACGCCGGGGAAGTGCGACCCCTCGACCTTGAAGAGCACGGTCCAGGGGCCCGAGTCCGTCAGTGTCGGTGCCGGAGCGACCTTCTCCATCTCCCTGGTCAACAGCGGCCAGGCACCCTGCCTGATCGACGTCGGCAGCCAGGCCCTGGGGGTGCGGGTCTCCTCGGGCTCTCAGCAGGTGTGGGACTCTGTCACCTGCCCCGTGGGCCAGACCGAGAAGGCCCTCCTCCTGCCTGCGGGCAAGGGCGCCGATGTCAACGTGACCTGGAACGGCAACGCGGCCACCTCCGACTGCGCAGCGGCCAACGCGGCACCGGCCTCCCCGGCCTCTCCGGCAGGCGCATCGGCCTCCTCGACGCCGAGTGCCACTGCCTCCTCCTCCGCGAGCCCCTCGGCGGGCCAGGCGCAGACAGCCCCCGGCAGCGCCGCGGGCGCGGGAACCTACCGTTTCCGCTTCGTCATGGGGGACAAGGACCTCACTGAGGACCGGGTCTTCGTCGTCGGCTGACGGCCTTCTGCAGGCGGGTGCCGGGGTGGCCGACAGAAAGGCCTGGCGACCGACGAGCTCAGGAGTAGCGCTCGACGACGGAGATCTCCGCCAGCCGTGACAGCCCGTCGCGCAGGGTCCGGGCCCGCTGGGCGCCCACGCCCTCGACGGCCTCGAGCTCCTCGATGGTGGCTCCGAGGACCCCCTGCAGGGACCCCCACTGCTCGACGACGGCGCGCGCCGTCACCACGGGCAGGCGCGGGATCTTGGACAGGATCCGCAGGCCGCGCGGGGAGACCTGAGCGTCCAGGTCCTGGCCGTCAATGCCGCCCAGTCCCATGGAGCGCGCCACCATCGCCAGGTCCAGGAGGGCGGGGGAACCCACCCACTTCAGGCGCGCATCGACGGTGGTCGTGTCCAGGCCCTCGGGCAGGTAGTCCTCCAGGAGGAAGCCGTGCTCGGCGAGCAGGCCCCGGGTGAGCTCCTCGACCTGGAGGGCCAGGAGGCGCCCGTCGGTGCCGAGCTCCAGGACGTAGGAGTCGATGTCGGCGGAGATACGGCGGACCATCTCCATGAGCTGGAGCACCGAGGTGACGTCACGGACGGTGACGAGGTCCTCGATCTCCAGGGAATCCAGGCCGGCGGAGGTCTGGTCGAGGCGGGCCTTGTAGCGCTCCAGGGCGGACAGGGCCTGGTTGGCGCTGGCCAGGATCGACTCGCTGGGCTCCAGGACGTGGCGCTTGCCGTCCACGTACAGGGAGATGATCCGCATCGACTGGCTCACGGAGATGACCGGGTACCCGGTCTGACGGGCCACGCGCTCGGCGGTGCGGTGACGCATGCCCGTCTCCGAGGTCTGGATCGAGGCGTTGGGCAGCAGCTGGACGTTGGCGCGCCGGATCCGGGCGGTGTCCATGTCGACGACGACGCCGCCGTCCATCTTGGCCAGCTCGCGCAGGCGGGCGGCGGAGAGCTCGACGTCCAGGTGGAAGCCGCCCGAGGAGATGGCCTCCACCACCGGGTCGAAGCCCAGCACGATGATCGCCCCGGTACGTCCGCGCAGGATCCGCTCCAGTCCGTCACGAAGGACGGTGCCGGGAGCAACGAGCGCAAGCGTCTCGTGCAGCTGGCCAGCGGCCTCGATCATCATCTCTCCTGATCTCGCGGTGTCCTGGGGAAAGGATCGCACAGTGAACTTGCCGGGGCGGACCGCGCTCGGGACCCTCCGGTCTCGCGGCATCCAGGTGAGCGCACGCCCCGGTGCTCACGCTCCCATGGTATCGGCAGCCGGGCCGACCTTCGGCGAGGGCCTTCCCACACTGGACCAGTCGGTCTGTTGGCGGCGCCCGGCCGATCCATGACGGTCACGTCACCTGTTCGGTTCCCGTGGCCGCCCCTGGTCCCGGCGTTGTCTGCGTTTGCCAGTACTGCCTCCACTGCCTGTGCTGTATGTGCTTGCCCATGGTGACCGTGCTGTCCTGTCAGCCGCGTGGGAGTGCCGCCCCCATGGCCTCACCCACGTGCGCGACCGGCAGCACCTGCATCCCGGCGACCTCGCGCAGCTCGGCCGAGCCCGCCAGCGGCACGATCGCCCGGTCGAAGCCGAGACGGGAGGCCTCCGCCAGGCGCCGCTGGATACCGACAGTGGCCCGCACCTCACCGGTGAGCCCCACCTCGCCGAAGGCCACGAGGCCAGCAGGTGTGGGCAGGTTGCGCGCGGCCGAGACCACGGAGATGGCCACGGCCAGGTCCGTGGCCGGCTCGACGGCGCGGGCCCCGCCCACGGTGGAGACGTAGACGTCCGCGCTGGAGGTGTCCACCCGCAGCCGGGCGCTGAGAACGGCCAGCGCCATGGCTGTGCGCGAGTGGTCCACCCCGGAGGTGGTGCGACGCGGGGAGCCGGCGTTGGTGGGGGCCACCAGCGCCTGGATCTCCACCGGCATGGGACGGCGCCCCTCCAGGGTCACGGTGGCGCAGGTGCCCGGCACCTCGGAGCGGGCGGCGGACAGGAACAGGCCCGAGGGGTCCGCCAGTCCCACGATGCCCCGCTCGCCCAGGTCGAAGCAGCCGACCTCATCGGTGGGGCCGTAGCGGTTCTTGACGGCCCGCAGCAGCCGCAGGCGGGCGTGACGGTCCCCCTCGAACTGGGTGACGACGTCGACCAGGTGCTCCAGGACCCGGGGCCCGGCGATCCCGCCGTCCTTGGTCACGTGACCCACGAGCAGCACCGGGATGTTGCGCTCCTTGGCCACCGCGATGAGTGCACCGGCCACGGCCCGCACCTGGGTGACGCCCCCGGCACTGCCCTCGATCTGGGCTGAGGCGATGGTCTGAACCGAGTCCACCACCAGCAGGGAGGGACCGGCCGCCTCCACGTGCCCCAGCAGGGCCCCCAGTTCGGTCTCCGCGGCCAGGAGCAGCCCCGGATCCAGGGCGTCGATGCGCTCGGCACGCAGCCGTACCTGCGAGGCCGACTCCTCACCGGTGACGTAGAGGACCGGCCCGTCCCCGCGCTCGCGAGCCACAGCGGCTGCCTTCGCGGCGACGTCGAGCAGCAGCGTGGACTTGCCGACGCCGGGCTCACCGGCCAGCAGCACGACGGCACCCGGCACGATCCCGCCGCCCAGGACCCGGTCCAGCTCACCCACCCCGGTGGGACGGGCCCTGGCCTCCGTGGCGCTGACCTCCCCGATGGGGCGGGCGGCCACGGTCGGTCGCACGGCGCCGGCAGCGCCCAGGGCCCCGCCGGCGCCCCCACCCGGGGAGTCGGAGACCTGAGTCTCCTCCAGGGTTCCCCACTCGCGGCACTCCCGGCACTGGCCCATCCACTTGGGGCTGGACCAGCCGCACTCGGTGCAGCAGTAGGAGACCTTGGGTGCCTTGGGGCTCTTCGATGCGGGCATGACCGGAGAGTATCGGGCCCCACCGACATCTATTCAGACCTCGACATCGGCGTCCTGCGGGCCTCAGTAGCCGACCGGGCCGCTCTGCCCGGGCTGCCCTCCCTGACCGTGGGGCTGCTGGTTCTGGGAATCCTGACCGTACTGGCCCGACGGCGGCGCCTGGCCCGGCGCTGCTCGCCGTGCGGGGCCTGCTGCGGAGCGGTCCGAGCTGCCTGCTGGCCGGGCACCTGGCCGTAGCCGGTGCTCTGCGGCGCCGTCGGCTGGGCTGCCGGCTGTCCGTACTGGACCTGCTGAGGGACCTGCCCTCCCTGGAAGTACGGGGCCGCGTAGCCGGGCACCAGGTGGGGAGACTTCTTGGCCAGGGCCGCGTCGGCGAACCTGCCGACCGCCAGAGCACCGACAACAGGAAGGATGAAGACCAGGTAGGGGATGCGCACCCTCCCCTCGGCGTTCGTGATGATCCCGATGAAGATCGCGATGTCGATGACGACGCCGATCACGACCATGATGGTCATGATGAGGTAGTAGTAGCGCGTGCGCAGGGGCTGGTCCTTACCGGAGTCCTCGCTGTCAGGGATCTGGGGGTCGTTCTGGGCGGGTTGCTGTGCGCTCATGAGAGACGGCCTTTTCTGTATTCGGGGATTGGTGTCGCAGTGCGCCAGGTGACGCGACCGGGTCCCAGCCTGCCCGCATTTGACCGTCAGGTCACCCCCTCCTCATGGGGAGGGGTACCCCCGTGACATGTGCTCCTCTCATGCCGAGCCGGGCACCTCTCGCGTGGCCCTACAGAAAGACCGTAGGACGACTCGAAAGATGCCCGGCTCGGTGGCGGTGGGGCAGTGGGGGTCAGCCGCGGGTGCGGGCCAGCGCCCGGCGGGCCCGCTCGGCGACGTTGTCCCCGGTGAAGCCGTACTCCTCGAACAGGGCGGTGCCGGGGGCGGAGGAACCGTAGTGGTCGATGGAGACGATCTCGCCGGCGTCGCCGACGATCTCGCGCCAGCCCAGGGCGATGCCCGCCTCGATGGCGACCCTGGCGGTGCCGGCCGGCAGCACCTGCTCCCGGTAGGCGGCGTCCTGCTGGGCGAACCACTCCAGGCAGGGGGCGGAGACCACCCGGGTGGGGGTGCCCTCCCCCTGGAGGATCTCCCGGGCGGCCACGGCCACGCCGACCTCGGAGCCGGTGGCGATCAGGACGACCTCGGGGGCCGCCTGCTGCCCATCGGTGTCGGCGGCCTCAGCCAGGACGTAGGCGCCGCGGCGCACGCCCTCGGCGGCGGCCTCGGCGGAGGCGCTCACGGTGAGGTTCTGACGCGACAGGGCGATGCCGGCCGGCTCGTCGTGACGGCGCAGGATCTCGGCCCAGGCCGCGGCGGTCTCGTTGGCGTCCCCGGGGCGCACCACGGACAGGCCGGGGATGGCGCGCAGCGCCGCCAGGTGCTCGACGGGCTGGTGCGTGGGGCCGTCCTCGCCGACCCCGATGGAGTCGTGGGACCACACGAAGACCGGGCCGATCCCCATGAGAGCCGCCAGGCGCACGGCCGGGCGCATGTAGTCGGAGAACACCATGAAGGTGCCCCCGTAGGGGCGGGTGAGCCCGTCCAGGGCGATCCCGTTGAGGATCGAGCCCATGGCGTGCTCGCGCACACCGAAGTGGAGGGTGCGCCCGAAGGGCCCGTCGCCCTCGGACTGCGCCAGGGCGGCGGGAAGGAAGGAGGGCTCCCCGGCCATGGTCGTGTTGTTCGAGCCGGCCAGGTCCGCCGACCCGCCCCACAGCTCGGGCACCACGCCGGCCAGGGCGGAAAGCACCTTGCCCGACGCCGCACGGGTGGCCAGCGACTCACCCACCTCCCAGGTCGGCAGGGCCTCCTCAAGGCCCTCGGGCAGACGGTGGGCCGCAAGGCGCTCCAGCAGCGCGGCACCGGCGGGGTTGGCCTGCTGCCAGGTCGAGAAGCGCGCGTCCCAGTCCGCTCGAGCGGCCCGGGCGTTGTCGGCGGCCCGCTTCCGAGCGTGGGAGACGACGTCCTCGGGCAGGATGAAGCTCTGCTCGGGGTCCAGGCCCAGGGCCCGCTTGAGCCCGGCGACCTCCTCGGCCCCGAGCTTGGAGCCATGGGAGGACTCCTGGCCCTGCTTGGTCGGGGAGGGCCAGGCGATGATGGTGTGCAGACGGATCAGCGACGGGCGCGCGCTCTCGGCGCGGGCCGCCACGATGGCCTCGTGCAGCGCCTCGAGGTTCTCCGCGTAGCCGTCGGGGCCGGTGCGCCAGTCGACGTCGAGCACCTGCCAGCCGTAGGCCTCGAAGCGGGCCGAGACGTCCTCGGTGAAGGCGATGTCCGTGTTGCCCTCGATGGAGATGTCGTTGTCGTCGTAGATGGCGATGAGGTTGCCCAGCTGCTGGGTGCCGGCCAGGGAGGCGGCCTCCGAGGACACGCCCTCCTGCATGCAGCCGTCGCCCAGGACCGTGTAGACGAAGTGGTCGAAGACCGACTCGCCCAGCGGGGTGCCGGCGTCGAGCAGCCCGTGCTCGCGGCGCGCCGCCATGGCCAGGCCCACCGCGTTGGCGAAGCCCGCCCCCAGCGGGCCCGTGGTGGTCTCCACCCCGGGAACCTCGCCGAACTCGGGGTGGCCCGGCAGGCCGGCCGGAGAGCGGAAGGCCGTGAAGCCCTCCAGGTCGATGTCGTATCCGGCCAGGAACAGCTGGATGTACTGCACCAGCGAGGCGTGCCCGATGGACAGGACGAACCGGTCCCGTCCCAGCCACCCCGGATCCGCCGGGTCGTGGACCATCTCACGCTGGTAGAGCAGCCACGCCACCCCGGCCAGGGAGATCGGCGTACCGGGGTGGCCCGACCCCGCCTTCTCCACGGCGTCGGCGGCCAGGGCCTTGGACACCGCGATGGTCTGACGGTCAAGGTCGGTGAGCAGCGGCTCAGCGCTCATAACTGAGGACTCCTTGTGCATGAGGGTGCGTCTTGCTCGCGGCCACGGGCGCCGTGACGGTGGTGCATCGCGGTGCATCCGCGGGCGGGCATCAAGGGTGATCCTTCCCGCTTCCGTGAGGGCGGGCAAGTACAGGCACGAGTGCGTGTGTCTTTCACACTCGGGGGCTTGTTCCCGCACGCGGGCGCTCTTGCCCGTAGATTGGGCCGCATATGGGTACAACAACGGGGCGCGCGGCGCCGCCGGCGGAGCGCGGGAGCGCTTTGGAGCAGATCGATTCCCGGCCCCTGACGGGCCATCAGCGAAGCATCATCGCTCTGGCCATCGTCGCCAACATCTCTGAGTTCTTCGACATGTTCCTCATCGGCTTCGCCGTCGTCCAGCTTCAGAAGGAATGGAGCCTGGGCGGCTTCGAGACCGGTGTCATCCTGGCCTGCTCCGGGCTGGGCACGGTGCTCGGAGCGGTCCTGTGGGGCTGGGCCGCCGACCGGATGGGCCGACGACGCACCTTCTTCTGGTGCGTCCTGCTCTTCACCGTCTTCACCCTGGCCTCGGTGTTCACCCCCACCGGCTGGTGGATGATGCTGGCCCTGCTGCGGGTGCTGGTCGGAGTGGGTGTTGGGGGCCTCAACATCGTCTCCATCCCCTACGTCCAGGAGTTCGTGCCCACCAGGCAGCGCGGTCTGCTGGCCGGACTGGGCTCGGTGTTCATCCCGCTGGGGCTCTTCCTGGGCTCCCTGGCACAGCGGCTCCTGCACGACAACTGGCGCGGCCTCATCGCGCTGGGGGTCGTCCCGATCCTCCTGCTGGCCTGGATCCGGATCGTCCCCGAGTCACCCCGCTTCCTGCTCTCCCACGGGCGCGAGCGCGAGGCCCGCGAGTCCATCGCCTGGGCCCTGGAGCTGAGCCCCGACGACGTCGGAGCCCTGCCGCCGGTGCGGACCGGGCCGCGCATCGCCTACGGCGAGCTGCTGCGCAAGCACCTGCGGCCCCTGCTCATCGTCTCGGTGGGCTCGTTCTGTTTCATCCTGGGCTCCTTCACTGTGCAGTCCTGGGGACAGACGCTCCTGGAGGTCGGCTTCACCGATATCGGCGCCGACGCCGTGGGGACGCTGTTCATGGGCGTCTCCCTGGTGGATCTGCTCGGGCGCCTGGCCTCGGCCTGGCTCGCCGACCGGATTGGGCGGCGCTGGACCGTGTTCTCCTTCGGCCTCATCGGGGCGCTCGGAGCGGTCATCGTGGCCCTCTCCGCCCACTGGGAGACCTCGTGGATCGTCTTCTTCACCGGCATCTGCCTCACGATGGGCTTCGGCGACGGCGCCTTCGGGATCCTCAACGCCTTCGGCGGCGAGCAGTTCCCCAACGGTGCACGGGGCACGGGGCTGGGCCTGGGATACGGCATCGGCGCGAGCGCCAAGATCCTCGGGCCCCTGCTCATGGGGGTGATGATCGGCTCCGGCAGCCTCCAGGAGCTGGCACACCCGCTGGCGGCCGTCTTCCCGGCCTTCCTCTTCTTCGCGGTCATGCTGGTCCTGGGCGGCTTCATCTACCTGTTGGCCCGCGAGACCAAGGGCGAGAGCCTCGAGGACATCTGAGTGCCCGAGCGCTTCGAGGGCGTCAGCGGCGGCGGGCTCAGGACTTCCAGGCGGTGGCCGGGTAGAAGGCGCTCTCGTTGCAGAACCCGTAGGGCGTCACCGTCACTATCTCGTGCTGGCCGCCGGTCGGGGACTGTGAGATCACCTCGCCGGTGTCCAGGTCGATGAGGTGCAGGCGGCCGCCACTGAGGGTGAGGTAGAGGATGGAGCCGTAGATCGCCGCACTCTGGTAGGACTCCTCCTCGGTGGACTCCCGGGTCAGCAGTGGGGTCGCCGAGCCGTTCTTGCGGACCTGGATGTGGTCGGTCCTCCTGATGACGTATCCGTTGCTCGCGGTCAGGGTGGGGTGCTTGTCCTCCTTGTCGACCGGCAGGTCCGTCAGCTCGGTGCGCTCACCGGTGGTGAGGTTGATGCTCACCCCGGGGTAGGGCGGCTCCTTCGTGCGGCTGTCGGTGGCGTAGAGGTAGCCCTGGTGCACGAGCTGTGCGCTCAGGTTCTCGATGGGGTGGGTGAGGCCGTCGGCGAGCGTGACGATGGCCGTGTGGACCTTCGCGTCGTCACCGAGCAGGGCCACCGCCTCGCCGCCGGACACCGCGCAGAAGTTCTGGGATGTGACGGAGGCCAGGTCGAACTGCACGGACAGGTCCTTCGCAGACAGCCGCAGGGCCCGGTGCGGGACGCTGGTGGTGACCAGGAGGTCGGCGCCGTCGGAGGTCAGCGTGATCGAGGATCCGGCGCGGTAGGTCGACTCCCTCGCCTTGAGGGCGAGATTCTCCCCGAGCAGCGCGCTGGCGACGATGCGGCGGTCGGCCAGGCGGATCTTGAGCAGACTGACTCGTCCCCGGTTCTCGGGGCGCTCATCGAGGACGTCCTCGCGGCCGGTGATGAGGTAGGCGAACTCGTCGTCGCAGGTAGCGGCACAGGTGAACTGCTCGGTGACGAGTGTGCCGGGGCTGGGGGCGATGGGGTTGCCTGCGGGAACACCGCCGACGGGGGGAACGGTCATCGGCTCGATGCGATACCCGTGCTCGGAGTCCTCCGGCACGATGCCGTAGGTCGTCGGCCCCTTCAGGTCAACGAGGATGGGGCGGTCGCCGGACAGGCCGGCGGTCTCGTCGTCGCTGTTGACGTCATAGGCGATGAGAAAGGAGCCGTGGACGGTCTCGATCATCGCGTTGGTGGGCCAGGGGTGGTTCTGATTCTCCTTGACGCGCAGGGGCCACACCGCCTCACCGCCGAAGTCGGTCGGGATGGAGGGGGCCTTCGGGAGCGTGGACAGTGACGCGTGAAGGACGGTGGGGGGCTGAGGGGTCAGGGTGCGTGCGATGCGCTGGCGGATGTCCGCGCAGCCACTCAGGGACAGGGCGCCGGCGCCCGCGGTGGCGCCGAGTGCGGCGGTGAGAAAGATGCGACGACGCATGATGACCTGCCCGGTACTGACTGTGCGGAATGACGGGGACATGCTACGTGGCCGGGTGCGGTTGAGCGGACATATTCCGCACCCGGCCACGTGGATGATCTCGATTTGTTTCAGACCTACCGGTTGTCAGTGCTCCGGGTGCTCGACGACGGCGGCCGGGGCTGTGCCGTCGTGGTCAGCGGAGCCGGCGTGGTCGGCGGAGGTGTCCGAGCCCGGCAGGTGGCTGCCCACCATGTCGGTCAGTCCGGTGCCCACGAGGCTGCGCAGGATGAGATCGAGCTGCTCGACGTTGTTGGCCACCGCCTTGGGTAGGGCGGAGGCGCCCTCGGTGGAGATGATCGACAGGTCGCGCACGCTGGCCAGCGGCTCGCTCAGGGCTCGGGCGATCTCGGGGGCCTTATCCAGCAGCATCTGGCGGGTGGCGGCCTCGCCGTACTTGGCCAGGGCGTCCGCCTTGTCACTCATGGCCTTGGCCTCGGCCTCACCGGCGGCACGGATCGTGTCGGCCTCGGCCTGGCCTCGGGCCGCGATGGCCTCGGCCTCGGCGCGGGCCCGGGCGGCGGTCGCCTTGGCCTCGGCCTCG
>NZ_KV789151.1:0-52312 GCF_001807465.1 Actinomyces sp. HMSC08A09
GGGGCGGCGACAGGTGTCGCCGCCCCGCCTCATGTCACAGCCCGACTCACCGGAGAGTCGCAGGCGATCACCCCGGTTCAAGCAGCAACCACACAGCTCCCCCGTTTTGTGGGAATTCCAAGACTTCCTGGGTCTACAATTGGTGTGAGGTCACACGAACCACTTGACCTATCAACAGCGACCATTCGGAAGTCGTTCAGGAAACGACCAGAAACTGAAGGAATGGTGAGACTCATGGAGCGTTCCCAGCAGTCCCGCACCGAAGCTCACCTCCTTGTCGTCGACGATGAACCCAACATCCGCGACCTGCTGGCCTCGTCCCTGCGCTTCGCAGGCTTCGAGGTCTCGATCGCAGGCGACGGCAACGGCGCGCTGAAGACGGTGGAGAAGACATCCCCCGACCTGGTGGTCCTTGATGTCATGCTGCCCGACATGGACGGCTTCACCGTGGCCCGGCGCCTGCGCGAGCGTGACGTGACCACCCCGATCCTCTTCCTGACCGCCCGCGATGACATGGCGGACAAGGTTCAGGGCCTGACCGTCGGCGGCGATGACTACGTCACCAAGCCCTTCGGGCTGGAGGAGGTCATCGCCCGCATCCGCGCCATCCTGCGCCGCACCCACGCCATTGAGAACCAGGACGACGGCGTCGTGCGCGTGGCCGACCTGGTCCTGGACGAGGACGCCCACGAGGTGTACCGCGCCGAGGTCGAGGTGGATCTGTCCCCCACCGAGTTCAAGCTCCTGCGCTACCTCATGCTCAATGCCGGGCGCGTCGTGTCCAAGGCCCAGATCCTCGACCACGTCTGGGAGTACGACTGGAACGGTGACGCCGCGATCGTGGAGTCCTACATCTCCTACCTGCGCCGAAAGGTGGACCAGATCCAGGGAGCCGACGGCCAGCCCGTCACCCCACTCATCCAGACTCGTCGCGGAGTCGGCTACATGCTCCGCGAACCCAAGGCCGAGTGATGGCGGCGGCGCGTGGGGGGAGCACGCGCCCGGCCAAGTCGTCCGGTAAGCAGCACCGCCCGATCAAACGGGGCCGATGGCACCCGATCACCGCGATTCAGCGGCCCTGGCAGGCAATGCCGCTGCGCACGCGCCTGACCCTCATGACCACCGGCCTGCTCGCCATCGGGCTCATCGTCGTCTCCTTCGTGGTGACCTCGCTGCTCTACAGCCACATGATGGGCCAGATCGACAGCCAGCTGCGCACCACCTCCGTGGCCATCGGAAGCCAGGGACTGGCCCAGATCCGCGAGGGCGGGACCAGCAGCACCACCTTCCCCTCGAACTACTACGTCAAGGCCGAGTACCTCGACCCCACCCGCAACGGGGAGTGGATCTCGCCGGACACCGCCGCCACGTACGGCCGGCCCCAGATCAAGGGCCTGGACTACCGGCGCGCCCTGGCCCACGCGGACAAGAACGACTTCCCGATCACGACGGTCAACTCCGATCAGCCCGGCCACCAGTGGCGGATGATTACCCTGCTCATCCGGGACCAGAACACCGGCGAGTACACCGGTGCCGTGGCCCTGGCCCTCCCGCTGAGCGACGTCATGGAGACCGTCGAGCGCACCCGCCTCGTAGTGGCCCTGGCCGACGTCTCGATCATCTCGGTGGGCGCCCTCTTCGCCACCTACCTGGTCCACCGCTCGTTCCGCTCCCTGCGCCAGATCGAGAGCGTGGCCGCCCGGATCGCCCACGGCGACCTGTCCGCACGCATTCTGGTCACCGAGCCGCGCACCACGGAGGTGGGCTCGCTGCAGCGGGCGATCAACACGATGCTCACCCAGAACGAGAGCTCCTTCGCCGCCCAGGTCGTGGCCCAGGAGCGGATGACGCGCTTCGTCTCCGATGCCTCCCACGAGCTGCGCACCCCCCTGGCCGCCATCCGCGGCTACGGCGAGCTCTACCGGATGGGCGGGGTGCCCGCGAACAAGACCGGTGAGGTCATGGGGCGCATCGAGACTGAGTCCAACCGGATGGGGCGCCTCGTCGACGATCTCCTCCAGCTGGCCCGGATCGACGAGAGCCGGGAGATGTCGATGGAGCCGGTCAACCTCACCGACCTGGCCGCCGGGGCCCTCAGCGACATGATGGTGCTGGCCCCCGAGCGCGACTGCGGCCTCATCCCCCTCGACCCCCGCGACGAGGCCGCCGGCAAGGAGGCCCCCTCGCTTCAGGTCATCGGTGACCGCGACCGCCTCTCCCAGATCCTCACCAACCTGCTGGGCAACGTGGTGCGCCACACCCCTTCCGGGACGCCGGTGGAGATCGCCATCGGCATGGCGCCCCCGCGGGCCAACCCGACGGCGCAGCCGGTCGTCGTCGTCGAGGTCCGCGACCACGGCCACGGCGTGCCACCGGAGGCGGCCGAGAAGGTCTTCCAGCGCTTCTACCGCTCGGACACCTCCCGCAACCGGGAGACCGGAGGCTCCGGCCTGGGCCTGGCGATCGTGCTGGGGATCGTGGCCGCTCACAAGGGCACCGTCCAGATGCTCCAGACCCCCGGCGGCGGCGCCACCGTCCACATCGAGCTGCCGCCCGCGCCGGCCTGGTAGGCCTCGCCGCCGCACCTCAGGCAGCGCCGGCGGGCCTCGATCACGATAAGAGTGGCACGCCAGACACTGTGTCACGTCGACGTCACGGCGAGGACAGTCCTACGATGGCACGCGTTCCATTTCCAACACGGAGACTGACCCATGGGTGTTATCGAAGCACCGCAATGGCTTCTGCCCGCCTTCACCCGCTCGGTGAAGGCGATCGGCGCCACGCAGCCCCCAGAGGCGATCGGCTCCGCCGGCGAGCTCCTCATTGAGCGCTGGTCCACACCGGATCGTCGCTTCCACAATCTTCGCCACCTCATCGACATGCTCGCGCGGGTCGATGAGCTGGCCGAGGAGTCGCACGACCCGGACATCATGCGGGTCGCCTGCTGGTACCACGGCTGCGTCTTCTCCTCCGACGTCGAGGAGGTCATCCGCGGCAACGGCGGCGAGGACGAGACCGCCTCGGCCGCCTTCGCCGAGGCCGACCTGCGTCACCTGGGTGTCCCGATGGAGACGGTCAAGCGGGTGTGCAGCCTCATCGTCAACCTCAAGCGGCACATGCTCGCCGATGACGACATCGACGCCCAGGCCCTCATCGACGCCGACCTGGGCACCCTGGCCGTGGACCCCCAGACCTACACCGAGTACGTGCGGCTTCTGCGCGAGGAGTACTCCCACATCCCCGTGGAGGAGTACCTGCGCGGCCGCCTGACGATCGTCTCCCGCCTGCTGGACCGCGATCATCTCTTCCACTCCCCGCTGGGCCAGCGCTGGGAGCACCCGGCCCGCGAGAACCTGGCGGCCGAGCAGCGACGTCTCCACGAGAAGCTCGCCAAGCTCGCCGATGAGCAGGGAGCGCAGGCCGTTCCGGCGGCCCCGGAGGCCGGGGCCGCTCAGGAACCGGCGCGTCCCGCACCGGCCGCCCCCGTGGGCGATCCTGCCGGCGCCGCCGCCCCCGTTCCCGGGCAGCTGGGCGAGGCCGCCGAACGCGCCCCTCGCACCCCTCCGCTGGGCCTCCAGGCGCTGCCCGCCGAGGACCCTCTGGCCGGCCCCGCCCAGGACGGCGACACCCTGCGTCTGAATCCCACCGAGCTCAGGGCCCTGAGGGCCACGGTACCTCCGTCGAGCGCAACGACACCCGCCGCCCCGGCCGCCACGGCGTCCTCAGGATCGCCGGCGGCTCCGGCATCATCCTCCTCCCCGTCGAGCGCCTCCTCGCCGCGCACCCCCGCCCGCGGGATCCCGGCCGTGGCCTCGGCACGCCGCCCCGTCGAGGCGCCCGCTGAGCGCGGCGAGGGGCGCGAGGACAAGGACGGCGAGGAGGCGATGACGCACACCGCCTCCATGGAGTCGTGCATCGCGGACCTGGACCTGCTCATGTGCTCACGCAACCGCTCCGACGACGGCGAGGACCGCCGCGCCCGGGTCCAGGCCGAGCGGGACAAGCTCACCGAGAAGCTGCGGGCCAAGACCCAGGAGGCCAAGGAGCTGCGCGAGGCCCGCACCGGCGAGATCGCCCCCATCACCGAGGAGATCATCGACGACGGCGCCGGGGACCTCTGAGGCTCCGGCCTCCCCTTCCCTCAGGGACGGCCCGCCGTCTGCGGGGCCACAGGCCACGATCTGCAGGCCCACTCCACAGGGCCGGATCCTCGCCCGGTACGCCGCCGGCCGGGCCCCTACCGTGAGAGGCACAGCGCGCACCTCGGTGCACCACCAGCACACCGCGCACGGCCCTCGGGCCGCCTCTCACGAAAGGACGCCCCTCATGCCCACCTACTCCGTCGATACTGCCGCGGTGGCTGACACCGCCGCCCGGACCCGTACCCGCATCGCGACGATCCAGACCGAGGTCGATGGCATGCGGGGAGACATCGGCCTGCTCCAGACCTGCTGGACCGGGACGGCGTCGGACTCCATGGCCGCCTGCGCGGCCGACTGGCACCTCACCCAGATCCAGGTGCAGTCCAACCTCGATCAGATCAGCCTGGCCCTGGACAACGCCGCCGTGTGCTACGACGACGCCGAGACCTCCAACCAGGGCCGTTTCGCCGGCTCAACGCCGGCTCCCGCGCCCACACCGGCTCCCGCACCGGCCGCCGGCTCGGCGCCCTTGGGCGCCTGGTAGGAGGCGCCGACGGCGAGGCTCGCTCAGGACTGCGCCGTCTGGCCTCAGCGTGAGCGCCACGCGGTCCTGCCCGCACAGGCCAGCCGACCCGCCCAGCACGGACAGGTACGGATACGGCGGCGGGCCGCCCCTCACGTGTGTGAGAGACGGCCCGCCGCGGTTCCGGGACCGGCCGACGTCGCGGCCGGGCTACCGGGTGATGACTGGCTCGTCGGCAGTCGCGTCGATCAGTACATGCCACCCATGTCGCCGGCGCCACCGTCGGCCGGGGCGGCCGGGGGCTCGGGCTTGTCGGCCACGACGGCCTCGGTGGTCAGGAACAGACCGGCGATGGAACCGGCGTTCTGCAGGGCGGAGCGGGTCACCTTGACCGGGTCGGCGATGCCGGCGGCCAGCAGGTTGACGTACTCACCGGTGGCGGCGTTGAGGCCCTCACCGGTGGGCAGGTTGCGCACGCGGTCCACGACCACGCCGCCCTCGAGGCCGGCGTTGGCAGCGATCTGCTTGAGCGGGGCCTCCACGGCGACCTTGACGATCGCGGCGCCGGTAGCCTCGTCGCCCTCGAGCTTGAGGGTGTCGAGGACCTCGGCGGCCTGGAGCAGGGCGACGCCACCACCGGCGACGATGCCCTCCTCGACGGCGGCCTTGGCGTTGCGCACGGCGTCCTCAATGCGGTGCTTGCGCTCCTTGAGCTCCACCTCGGTGGCGGCACCGGACTTGAGGACGGCCACGCCGCCGGCCAGCTTGGCCAGACGCTCGGAGAGCTTCTCGCGGTCGTAGTCGGAGTCGGAGTTCTCGATCTCCAGGCGGATCTGGGCGGTCCGGGCCTCGATGGCCTCCTTGTCGCCGGCGCCCTCGACCAGGGTGGTGTCGTCCTTGGTGACGACGACCTTGCGGGCCTGGCCCAGGTCCTCCAGGGTGGCGTTCTCGAGCTTGAGGCCGACGGTCTCGGAGATGACCGTACCGCCGGTGAGGATGGCCATGTCCTGCAGCATCGCCTTGCGGCGGTCACCGAAGCCGGGGGCCTTGACGGCCACGGACTTGAAGGTGCCGCGGATGCGGTTGACGACGAGGGTGGCCAGGGCCTCGGCCTCGACGTCCTCGGCGATGATGGCCAGCGGCTTGCCGGTCTGCATGACCTTCTCCAGCAGCGGGAGCAGGTCCTTGACGTTGGAGATCTTGGACTCGACCAGCAGGACGTAGGCGTCCTCCAGGACGGCCTCCTGGCGGTCGGGGTCGGTGACGAAGTAGGGGGAGATGAAGCCCTTGTCGAAGCGCATACCCTCGGTGACCTCGAGCTCGAGGCCGAAGGTGTTGGACTCCTCGACGGTGACGACGCCCTCGTGGCCGACCTTCTCCAGGGCCTCGGCGATGAAGGCACCGATCTGCTCGTCGGCGGCGGAGATGGAGGCGGTGGCCGCGATCTCCTCCTGGGTCTCGACCTCCTTGGCGTCGGCCAGCAGGCGCTCGACGACGGCCGCGACGGCCTTCTCGATACCGCGGCGAACGGCGATCGGGTTGGCGCCGGCGGCGACGTTGCGCAGGCCCTCGCGCACCAGGGCCTGGGCCAGGACGGTGGCGGTGGTGGTGCCGTCGCCCGCGACGTCGTCGGTCTTCTTGGCGACCTCCTTGACGAGCTCGGCGCCGATCTTCTCGTAGGGCTCCTCGAGCTCGATCTCCTTGGCGATGGTCACGCCGTCGTTGGTGATCGTGGGGGCGCCCCACTTCTTGTCGAGCACGACGTTACGGCCCTTGGGGCCCAGGGTGACCTTGACGGTGTCGGCGAGGGTGTTGAGGCCGCGCTCCATGCCGCGGCGGGCCTCCTCGTCGAAGGCGATGATCTTGGACATTGAGTTTCCTCCACTGCGTGGTAGGGGCGGCCGGTTCGTGCCCGCGACGGACGGATCGGTCCCGGGCGTTCACGTCACGCCCGACGCCGGCCCTCACGTTCCAGCCTGGATGAACTTGGTGCATTCAAGGATGCTTTGTCACTCGAGGTGCCCGAGTGCTAACCGCAATGCTGGCACTCTCAGTCCTTGAGTGCAAGGAGCTCAGTTCTCATCGGCACTGAATCCTCCGACGGCGAAGCAGGGAATCCCGCCGGGCCCGCGGGTGGGCCAGCGGGAGGTCCCGCAGCCGGTCCTGCCTCGGGCCGCTGCCTGAGTCAGGAGGGCGGGGCCTCGGTCCGTGAGCCAGTGGCCAGCAGGATGAGTGCGCAGGTCCAGGCCAGGGGCGCGGGCCCCGCCGGGGCGCCGTCGGCCAGGACCTTCTCCGGCAGAGCGCCGGCAGCGGTGCGGTGCGCCTCGAGCCACGCCAGCAGCCGGGTCCCTTCCTCCTCCATTCCAAGCGCCAGGGCCGACCAGGCCATGAGGGCGGTCTCCGGTGTCCAGGAGATACCGTCATCGCGCCAGCCCGCTCCCGGGGCGAGGCCCCCGGTGGGGCGGTGCATGCGTGCGGCCGCCGTCTGCCGCACTGTTCGGGCCCCGGCCAGCGGCCGGGTGAAGGGAGGCAGGACCAGGGCGATGGCGGCGTCGACGTCGTCGCGCCGCAGATGGCGGCCCCAGGCGGGGGCGAAGTTGCGCTCCATGGCGCTGCGCACCGCTGTCACCCGCTCGGCCAGGGCCTGGGCGGGGCCGCCGAGGTCGATCCCGGCCCGGGCCAGCGCCGTCGCCGCCTCCAGCCCCAGGAGCACCGGGGCGGCCGTCCCCAGGGTGAGGACCGTCTCGGCGACCTCCCAGTAGTCGGGCGAGGCCGCCGGCAGACGGGAGGGCGTGTCCGTGATCCCCAGGAGCCGGGAGGCGGCGCGCGCCAGGGGCGCGCCCAGGCGGTCACGCAGGTCGGCGGCGGGAACGCCGTCGGCCAGGAGCCGGCCCGCGGCCCACAGGAACCATCCAGCGCCGTCAGCCTGGGCGGGGCGGTTGTCCGGCACGCGGCCGCTGCTGGTGTAGCGGGCCTCGAAGCCGCCGTCGGCCCGCTGCCAGGAGGCCAGGTTGCCCAGAACCCCCAGCGCCTCATCGGCCAGGTTCACGGCACTGAAGGCGGCCGCGGCGAAGGCGGCGTCCCGGGGCCAGACGTAGCGCCAGATGCTCATGGGCGCCGCCACGACCGCACCCGGGGGGAAGACCTCGGCCCCCGGCGGCAGAGCTTCGCGCGAGTCGCGCCCCTCCCGCCCGGCGCCCCCGGCGGAGGTGGGAGTCGGGGGCGGCGTCGACCCGGCGGAAGGTTCGGCAGACGGGTCAGCAGGGCCGGCGGGGACCATCGGACCGGGCATGAGTGCCGGTCCGGTCAGGGCCAGCAGGTCGGTCAGGGCGCCGTCGGCCAGGTCCGCCCACCGGCCTTGAGGAAGGCGGGCAGCCTGGCGGCGGGCGAGCGCCTGACGGGCCAGGGCGCTCTGCTGCGAGGTCGTCAGGCCCCACGGTTCGGGGGCCCGAGGCAGGCGGGTCCCCGGGACGTAGGCAACAGTGTCATCCGGGGCCATGGGGTACAGGACCCCTCCCCCGCCCACGACGAGCCCGCCGCTCAGCAGCGTCGGGGCGCGGCGGCCGAGGCCCACCAGGCGCGAGCCGCCCCAGAGGACCGCGGCGGCGGTGAGCGGGACCGCCGCGGCGAGAGCCAGGAACCGACGACGCCCGGGAAGCGCCAGTGGCCTCATGCCCCTTTACTGAGGCTTGTAGTCGTCACGCAGGATGACGGCGATCGAGGCGCCCTGGGTGTTCTCCGCGGTGCCCTCCACCACGTTGCTGATCCCGAGACGCTTGCCGACCTCCTCGGCCGCGGGCCGGGCCTGCGGGGAGCTGAAGTAGACCGTCGACTGGGCCGGCTCCGCGTTCTCGTAGACCCCGGGGATGACCTCCACTGCGGTGAAGCCGCCGTTGGTGAGCTTCTCGCTGGCCCCCTTGGCCAGGCCGTCGGTGTTCGTCCCGTTGGCCACCGAGACCCCGGTGTTGAAGTCCACGTTGCCGGAGGCGCTGGCCGAGGCACTGGGTTTGGCCGAGGCGGCGCCGCCCTTGTCGCCCTTGTCGCCCTTGCTGTCCGCGTTCTTGTTGCCACCGGCCTGTCCGCCCTGGGCGGGCTGAGAGGAGGAGACCGCGTCCGACGAGCCGGAGCCTCCTGAGCCGTTGAGGAACAGCGTCACCGCGCCCCAGGCGAGCGCCGGGACAATGATGATGATCGCCAGCAGCGGCACCCAGCTGCGCCACCTGGGCACCTGGGCACGGTGCACGCCCACAGGAACCGGGCCGTCATCATCGCCGACGTCGAACTCGTCCTCGGGGTAGTCATAGTTGCTCACGCTCACAAGATACCGGTCCGAGCGTCATTCGTCGGGTATTGCTCACCACGTCCGGCTCACAAGGCGGTGACATCGGGCCCGGCAGATTCCTGCGGTGTGGCAGGTGGGCCGTTAGGCTCGCGGCGTGACATCCGCCAAGCCCCTGTCCGAGATCATCGATCCCTCCTGGGCGCGCGCCCTGGCCCCCGTGGAGCCCACGGTCCATGAGATCGGGGAGCGGCTGCGCCAGGAGGTGGCCTCCGGCGTCGGGTACCTCCCGGCGGGGACCGACGTGCTGCGCGCCTTCACCTACCCGATGGAGGACGTGCGAGTCCTCATCGTCGGCCAGGACCCCTACCCCACCCCGGGCCATCCCATGGGGCTGAGCTTCTCGGTGGCGCCCGGCGTCAAGCCCCCGCGCAGCCTGGAGAACATCTTCCGCGAGCTGGTCAGTGACCTGGGTGTGCCCAGGCCGACGTCGGGGGACCTGACGCCGTGGTGCCGGCAGGGCGTCATGCTGCTCAACCGGGTGCTCACCGTTCGCCCGGGGGCGCCGGCCTCGCACAAGGGCTGGGGCTGGGAGAAGGTGACGCAGCGGGCGATCGAGGCCCTGGTGGAGCGCGGCGGCCCGCTCGTGGCGATCCTGTGGGGGCGGCCGGCGCAGTCGCTGACCCCGATGCTGGGGCAGACCCCCATCATCGCCTCACCGCACCCGTCTCCGCTGTCGGCCTCGCGCGGGTTCTTCGGCTCGCGCCCCTTCAGCCGCGCCAACGCGATCCTCACCGAGATGGGGGCCGCACCCGTCGACTGGCGCCTACCCTGAACGTCGAGGGCCGGCCCGCTCAGCGCCGACCAGCCCCCTTGGTGGAATCGCGCCCGTGAGGGCTGCTCAGCCGGCGAAGGGCGAGTAGAAGGAGAACACGAGACCTCCGATGCACTCGAGCGCACCAAGCCACTGAAGGGGGATGAAGAAGAAGGTGTGGATGTTACGTCCCGCCCGTTCCGCATTGCGACTCTCGCCGGCCACGACCTGCTCGATCTGCTGAGCAGCCTCCGCCTCGGAAGACGGCTCCGGGGCACCGGGAGCCATCTGGAAGGCATCGTTGGCCACACGCTCCCACAGATCGGCCCGCAGCTGATTGCGGAAGTCCTCAGCATTCTGAGCCGGGCGAATGATGTTGAGCCACCGACCAAGGAAGAAGTTGGCCACCCCTGCCAGCAGAAACCCTATTCCGCCGCCCAGTGCTAACGCCGACTCGCTGGTCCCCAGCAGCGCCTCCACGACTGTCAGAGTTCCGAATACTCCCGCCAGAGTGACAAACAGACCCAGAATTCCCCAGCCACGCCAAATAATCATGGAGGCAATATAAATGCTTCCGCCTTCACTGAGTGCCGGAGAGACTGTGACCTTGGCCGGCAGGCCGCCACCGCATAGCGCTCGTCCTTCCGGTCCACTACCAGACCGGGCCGACGACGGCCGGGCCGCTCAGAACGCGGCCAGGTCCCATCTGGTAGACACGGCCCCATGTCCGCACGCCAGTCAGACCAGTCATCCCACGCTGCTCAGCCCATGGACGCCGCCTCCACCGGCGTCGTCCCCGGTGACGCCTCACCCGCCGCCCCCGACTCACAGGCCCCGGCACCGTCCCGGGCCCGCCACGCCGCCGGCCCGGCCACGATCGACCTGAACCAGATCGCCCAGTTCCTGCCGCGCACCGGCATCGGCACCGACGTGCATGCCTTCGCCGCCCCCGACTCGGGCACCCCCATGCACCTGGCCTGCCTGGAGTGGCCCGGCGAGGTGGGCCTGGCCGGTCACTCCGACGGCGACGTCGTCGCCCACGCCTGCTGCGACGCCCTGTTCTCGGCCGCCGGACTGGGCGACCTGGGCTCGAACTTCGGCACCGCCGAGCCCCAGTGGAAGGGGGCCTCCGGGACGGCGCTCCTGAGCGAGGCCGCCCGCCGGGTGCGCGAGGCCGGCTTCGAGATCGGCAACATCGCCGTCCAGCTCGTAGGTGAGCGCCCGCGCGTGGCCGCCCGCTCCGCGGAGGCCTCCCGTGCGCTGTCCGAGGCCGCCTCCGCCCGGGTCTCCTTCTCCGCCACCACCACTGACCACCTGGGTTTCCTGGGGCGCACCGAGGGCCTGCTCGACGTCGCCACCGCCCTGGTCTACCCGGTCCCCGACGCCGTTCGCCCGGTCGTGGGTTAGCCCTCGAGGTCGTACCCTGAACCCTCGACTGCGAGGACTAAGGTACGACCGCGACGTCGAGCACCTCGGGAAAAAGTCCTGGTCCTGGTAGACACCGGTGGCGGGCGGCCAGGTAGCCTGTGCCTGTGAGCATCACCCCCACTGAGTCCCCTGAGTCCGCGGGCCCCGCCGACTCCGCCGCCCGAGCGGACGCGCCGGCCCTGCGTCTGTACGACTCCGCCGCCCGCGCGATCGTGCCGCTGGCCCCCACGGCCACCCCCGGCCTGGTGACGATCTACCTGTGTGGTGCCACCGTCCAAGGCTCGCCCCATATCGGCCACATGCGCAGCGGCATCGCCTTCGACGTCCTGCGCCGCTGGCTCGAGCGCGGCGGCCAGGAGGTCCGCCTCATCCGCAACGTGACGGACATCGACGACAAGATCCTCAGCAAGTCCGCCGCCGCCGAGCCGCCGGTGCCGTGGTGGGCCTGGGCCCAGCGCTTCGAGCGGGAGTTCGACGCCGCCTACCGCGCCCTGGGCGTGGACGCCCCCACCTACGAGCCGCGCGCCACCGGCCACATCCCCGAGATGATCGACCTGGTCCAGCGCCTGCTGGACGCCGGCCACGCCTACGTCGGAGAGTCCGGCAACGTCTACTACGACGTGCGCTCCCTGCCCGGCTACGGGTCCCTCACCAACCAGCGCCTGGAGGACCTGGCCACCACCGAGGACGAGTCCCAGCTCGACGACGACGTCGAGGCCGACAAGCGCGACCCACGCGACTTCGCCCTGTGGAAGGCCGCCAAGCCCACCGAGCCGGCCGACGCCGCCTGGGACGCCCCCTGGGGTCGGGGCCGGCCCGGCTGGCACCTGGAGTGCTCGGCCATGTCGCGCCGCTACCTGGGCGAGACCTTCGACATCCACGGCGGCGGCATCGACCTGCGCTTCCCGCACCACGAGAACGAGCAGGCCCAGTCCCACGGAGCCGGCTGGGGCTTCGCGCGCCATTGGGTCCACAACGCCTGGGTGACCATCAAGGGCGAGAAGATGAGCAAGTCGCTGGGCAACTCCCTGGTGGTGGCCGAGCTGCTCAAGCGCTACGACGCCGCCGTGCTGCGCCTGGCCCTGGGCACCGTCCACCACCGCTCCACCGTGGAGTTCTCCGAGGAGACCCTGGCCGACGCCGCCGCCCTGTGGGAGCGACTGTCCGGCGCGATCCTGCGGGCCTACGAGTTCTGCGACGGCGGGGACGCCAACCCCGTCGACGCCTCCGCCGAGCAGGTGCGCGCCCGGGCCCTGCCGGCCGAGTTCACCACCGCCATGGATGAGGACCTCAACCTGGCCGGCGCCATGGCGGTCGTCCACGCCACCCTCAAGGCCCTCAACGTAGCCCTCACCCAGGCCGCCCCGAGCGGCGGCCAGGGGGCCGACGACGCCCTGCGCGCCTCGGTGACCGGCCTCGCCCTGGACCTGCGCTCCCAGCTCGACGTCCTGGGCCTGGACCCGCTGGCCGAGCCCTGGCGCACCCGGGTCCTCGACGGTGCCGGCTCCTCCCAGGGCGGTGCCGCCATGGAGGCCCTCGACCGTCTCATCCGCCACGACCTGGAGGAACGGGCCCAAGCCCGCGCCGCCAAGGACTGGTCGCGCGCCGACGCCCTGCGCGACAAGCTGACCGGGGCCGGCGTCGTCGTCGAGGACTCCCCCTCGGGCGCCCGCTGGCACCTGGCCTGAGCGACCCGCCCGCCGCCCACGACTCTTTCGCATCAACTCGTACCGTCACGAACAGGAGGCCGGATGCCCGGCAACGAGCAGTACCCCGGCGCCAAGCGCCGCCCCGGCTCGAAGAAGGGCCCCACGAAGGGCTCGGGCGGCCAGCGCCGCAAGGGCCTGGAGGGCAAGGGCCCCACCCCGCGCGCGGAGAACCGCGTCGGCCACCCCAAGGCCCGGGCGAAGGCCCGCGCCGAGTCCCGGGCCGCCCAGCCCACCCGCGCCAAGCAGCTGGAGAAGATCAAGCGCCGCTTCGACGTGCCCGAGGACCACGAGATCCTGTGCGGGCGCAACGCCGTGGCCGAGGCCGCCTACGCCTCAGTGCCGATCACTCGGGTCTTCATGGCGGTCTCCGCCCAGTCCGACGACCGCCTGGGCGCCGTGGTGCGCCGCGCCGCCCTGCTCGGCGCCCCGGTGCTGGAGACCACCAAGCTGGACCTGGACGCCCTGACCGACTCCGCCACCCACCAGGGCGTGGCCATCGAGGTGCCCGCCTACGAGTACACCACTGCCCGCGACCTGCTCGAGCGCGCCCGCGCCCTGGGCCACACGCCGCTGCTCGTGGCCCTGGACCAGGTGACCGACCCCCACAACCTCGGCGCGGTCCTGCGCAGCGCTGGAGCCTTCGGAGCCGACGGCGTCATCATCCCCGAGCGCCGCTCGGTGGGCGTCAACGCCACCGTGTGGAAGGTGTCGGCCGGCGCCGCCGCCCGGGTGCGCGTGGCCCGCGAGACGAACCTCGTGCGCACCCTGGAGCAGCTGAAGAAGGAGGGCTGCTTCGTCGTCGGCCTGGACGGCTCGGGCAGCACCGCCGTCGAGGACCTCACCCTGGCCGACTCACCCCTGGTGCTGGTCACCGGCGCGGAGGGCGCGGGCCTGTCCCGCCTGGTGCGCGAGACCTGCGACGTGCTGGCCTCGGTGCCGATCAGCCGCAGCGTGGAGTCCCTCAACGCGGCCGTGGCCACGGGTATCAGCCTCTACGAGGTCGACCGTCTGCGGCGTCGGGCCGCCGGCGCCGGCAGCTGACCCCCGCCGCTCAGGACCGGCCCAGCCCCGACAGAGCCTGCCGATCCTGCCGATCCTGCCGATCCTGCCGATCCGATGGATCCGACGGATCCGGCCACCCCGGCAGGAAAAGCGCCCGGTTTACACTTCTCCAAGACGGCCCCGTTGCTGACACAATGGGCCGCATCCGATCCACAGGAGGTCCCCATGGCCCAGGACGCTTCGCAGCGCTGGAACCGCACCGACGGCGTGCTCATCGCGCCGGGCACGACGCCGGAGGCGGTCGCCGACGCCTTCGCCGAGCGCGGGGTAGTCGTGCGCCTGGAGTGGTTCCCGGCCACCACCCACCTGCTCAGCCTGACCCTCATGACCGACGTCGAGGGCCGGGTCGCGGTGACGCCGCCCTCACGCGGGGGCGTTGTGCCCGGCCCGAGCGTCAGTGAGCTCGTGGAGTCCCTGGCCCGGCAGTTCACGGCCGACGTCGCCGTGGGCCCGGCGACCTTCAACGCCCTGCCCGACGACGTCGAGCTGCCCTCGATCACCCACCACGGCTCGGCCAGTGCCCGCACCGTGGTGATCTCCCCGATGAGCGCCTACATGGTGCCGCTGCAGGCCACCCTGCTGGAGCGGCCCCTGGCGGTGGCCTCGACGCCGAGCCTGGACCGCCGCATCGTCATGTACTCCGGTGAGGGCACGGAGCTGGGAACCTTCGGCTGGGACGATGAGTCCCTGCCGGCCCTGGTGCTGACCTCCGACTCCGAGGACATGTCCATCCGCGCCATCCCCACCGGGGACCCGGAGGACGACGCCGTCTTCTCCTGGGGCATGACGTCGCGCTACGTGTGGGGCGGGGTCAAGGAGCCCGGCCCGGCCCTGAGGTCCCTGGTGGATGAGCTGCTGGCCGACCTGACCGATGCGTCGGGGATCGTCGCCGCCGTCCCGGGCGCGGACCTGGAGGCCGCGGCCGCCGCCATCGTCAAGCCCGGCATCGACGGATTCGCGGCCATGCTTGAGGCCCTGGGCCTGCCCGACTGGGTGCTGGAGGTCCTCACCGGCCGCCTGGCGCCGGTGGAGGTTCCCGGCGTCGTCGTGCACGAGCCGCGCGGGCTGTCCAACGCGGTGGGCCGCAGCGTGGGCCTGCTGCTGGCCGACCCCTCCACCCCGGGCTCGGCCTTCTGGCAGGGCTACGTGCGCACGGTGACGGACAAGCCGTGGGCGGTGCGGGGCGCCGCGCTGCTCGAGGCGGGTCTGGGCGGGGCCCTCGTGGGGGCCGCCGTGCGCCGTCGTCGCTCGACCGGCAGCATCCCGGGCGGGATGGCGGCCGTGGGGGCCTTCCTGCTGGTGGACGCCATCACCGAGGTCTCGCTGGCCTCCTGGACGCGTCACCGCGAGCTGCGCCGCCGCGCCGACGAGGAGATGGCCCTGGTCGCCGAGGAGCTCGGCGCCTAGAAGCGTCACGCCGCAGGGCGGGCCGGTCAGTCAAGCCCCTCGAGGTAGGCCCTCAGCACCCTGCGGGCATTCACGGGTGCAGCCTTGGCCGCCTGGTACATGAGCAGGGCATCCACCAACCCCACCAGATCGGGAGCGTGAGCAGAGGCCTGGTTGATACCCGCAGCAAGGAGTATCCGCTCGGCCAGACGCGTCAGCGGCTGCCTGACCGGCGCTTCCGCTGTGAGCAGCTCCCGGAGCTCGACGTCGTCGCGCAGCTCGAACAGCAGAGCCCCACGCGCGGCCTGGGCGTCCGCACGCCGCGCCATATGCTCCAAGATGCCGACGACGATCTCGGCGGCCTCCTGCCGGCTGACCGACGCGGGGATCTCAAGGTCGTTGATGTCAGCCTGTGAGCCCTCGGAGAGGCGGTTGACCACAAGCGCCAGCAGATCACGGCGAGTCCGGGCGTAGTAGGAGGTCGACCCGCGGGGCAGACCCGCCTCCGTATCGACCTGCAGATGAGTGAGGGCATGCACCCCGTCACGGGCGATGAGCCCGACCCCGGCGTCACCGATGTGCTCCCTGCGCCCCATCGTGCCTGCTCCTTGCTTTCCGACCACAATGACCTCTACGATCATAGAACACTCTATGATCGTAGAGGTCTACGCGACGGCCGGATCGGGCCATGAGGAGGCGACCGCAGTGAAGGTGGCAGTTGTCGGAGCAGGTGACTCAGGGAAAGCCATCAAGCGAGCCCTGCAGGCGGCCGGGGCGCAGGTGACGCTGCACTCGCGCCGTACCGGATTCGACGTCCTGCATGACGACGGAGCTGTCGCGCTGTCCGGCGCGGATGTCATTGTGGAGGCCACCGGACGGTTCACCACCAGCAAGAGGGTCGCCACCGACTTCTTCACGCGCTCGACCCGCGCCGTGTCCGCGGCAGCGAACGCCCTGGGAGCCAGGCACGTCCTGTTGTCGATCGTCAACTGCGACCTTCCGGAGGTGCAGGGCTACGGCTACTTCGCGGGCAAGTGCGCGCAGGAGCGGCTTGCTCAAGACTTGAGCAAGCGCATGTCGCTGGTTCGCTCGACCCAGTGGTTCGAGTTCGCCGAGCAGAACATGGAGCGCATGCGCTACGGCCCCATCTCGCTCGTTCCCTCGATGAGGATGCGGCCGGTCAGCCTCGATTCCGTTGCTGAGACGGCGGCCCGGGCGGCCCTGAGCGAGACCGACGGTCAGACCTACCAGGTCGCAGGACCGGAGGTCATGACGCTGTGGGAGATGACCGCACAGCTGCCGAGCCTCGTGGCGAAGCCGGTCCCCCTGGTGGTTCCCACCGGCTGGGGACTCGCTTTCCGTCGCGGCGCACTGATTCCCGGCGAGGACGTCCCTGCAGCGGGTCCCACCTACGCGCAGTGGCTACAAGAACGGCGCCACCCCTAGCCAACAGGATCACCGGTGGAGGCAGCCACGCTCACCCTGGCGGGGGCGACGTGTACTGCGCGCCGTTGGGATATTGCCCCGGAGGATGGAGCCCGCGGGGACCTTCGACGCCGTCGGGGACATTTCTCTACGGCCGGGGACCTTCGACGCCGTCGGGGACAGGATTCCTGTCCCCGGACGCGTGAGGTGTCCCCCTCCGGGGCGGAATGCACCCGGACGCGCAGGATGTCCCCACCCGTAAGCCCCGCCCGTAGGCCGCAGGCGCGCCGACTAACTACTCAGGCATCCCCCGGCTCAAGATAATCAGCAACGGCACCACGCCGGCGACGAGAATATGCAACAGCACCAGCAGCACGAAGATCAGCGACCCCTTCTCGGTTCGGGACATGCCGCGGTGCTTTCCTATGCTCAGCGCCCCTGGGTCGCCACGAAGGATCGAGGCGCGGTAGAACACCGGGACCACCTGGCCGGGCTGCACGACGAACTCAAGACGCGGCTTGGGACTGAGGAAGGCCGCGAAGTGGTAGGAGACGACTGTCACCGGCCCCGGCGGCACCGCAATCCTCACGAACTGGCCCGCGGAAAGGCGCATCGACCAGCCGTTGATCGTGATGGACACGGTGCTCTTGCCCGGCAGTGAGACGGACGGGTCGAAGTACAGGTCGATGAACGCGCTGTTCTGTGGCGTGGCCCCGGGCAGGGCCTGAAAACCTTGACTGTACGCACTCATCCCAGCTCTCCCTCAGTCTTCACTCGATACGCAACGCCAGCTAGGACGCGCCCAGGCTGTTGAGAAACCAGAACACCAGCCCCATGAAAATGGCGAACACGGCCATCGAGCCGAGAATGACGGCGAACATGATCTTCATGGAGTTGAGATCGTTCCGCTCGGAGGGCGAGAGCCCCTCGAACCTCTGGAACGTCAGTGATCCAGGGTTGCGCTCGAAATGGGAAGCCCGATAGAACACCGGCACCCTCTGACCGACATGCACAGAAAAGTCAAGCCGTGCCGTCGAACTGTAGAGGAGCTGGTTGATCTGCTGCACAACAATCGACACCGGCCCGGCCGGAACCGCCAACGCGACGGACTGACCGAAGCCCAGCCACAGCTGGTAACCATTGATGACGAGCGACACCCTCGACCTTCTGGGGTATCCCTTGATGGACGGGTCGAAGTACAGGTCGATGAAGGCGCTGTTGTCCGGCGTGGCCCCGGGCAGGGCCTGGAATGCGGGCACGTCCTGGCTCATATCCCCGTCACGGCCCTTCTCATCGCCTCAACTGATGTGAGGCCAGACTATCAACCGGCCGGGCGTTACCGGGCGCGAACGACGACGCACTAGCCGGCCTGCTGGGCGCGCCCTACTCCCCCTTGAACTTCATACCGGCGGTGAAGCCAAAGGGGTTGGCGGCGTAGTCGGCCAGGGTCTGCTCGTCGCGGGCGGCGAACTCGGCGTCGTCCTCGGGCATCGGCTCATCGGTGTCGTCGACGACGATCGCCTCCATCTCCTGGGTGTCGCCGACCCCCAGGTAGGCCCGCTCGTCGCGGTGCTGGGGCAGCACCGTGGCCACATAGTCCTCCACCGCCTCCTGGGTGGTGACGTAGCGGTCCTGGGCCTCGGACATGTACCAGCGGTGCTCGAGGATCTCGTGGAAGATCTCCGCGGGCTCCAACTTGCGGCGCATCTCGACGGGAACGGAGTGAATGGTGGGCTCGAAGACCTCCGCCAGCCAGGAGTGGGCCACCAGCTCAATCGGGTCCTCGCTGCGGCCGGTGATGGCCCGGTAGGCCTCCAGGTCGTTGAGCATGCGCTGACCCTGACGCTCCTGGACGTCCAGGCCGGTCAGTCGCATCACCTGGCGGTGGTAGTGGCCGGCGTCGACAACCTTGGGCTGAATGGTGATGTGGTTGCCGTCGGAGTCGGTGTTCATGGCGAGCTCGGCGACGTCGTAGCCCATCTCGTTGAGCTTCTCGACCCGGCGGCGCAGGCGCCAGCGCTCATCCATGGAGAAGGACTCCTTGGCGGTGAGCACGTCCCACAGCTCGGTGTAGCGGCTGACGATCCGGTCCCCCACCTCAATGGTGTCCACGGTCGGCTCCAGCAGGGCGCCGGCCTGGAGGTCCATGAGCTCGCCGATGATGTTGGTGCGGGCCACGTCGATGTCGTAGAGGCGCTTTCCGTCCGTGAGCCCCTCGGGGTAGAGCTCCCCGGTCTCGGCGTCCACCAGGTAGGCGGCGAAAGCCCCGGCGTCGCGGCGGAAGAGCGTGTTGGACAGGGACACGTCCCCCCAGTAGAAGCCCAGCAGGTGCAGGCGCACCAGCAGCACGGCGAGGGCGTCGATGAGTCGGGTGGCGGTCTCGGGCCGCATGTACTGGCTGAACAGCGCCCGGTAGGGCAGGGAGTAGGACAGGTGCTCAGTGACGAGCACCGAGTTGAGCTCCTCACCGGTGACGCTGCTGCGGCCGGTGATAACCGCCGTCGGATGCACGCAGGGCGCCCCCAGGCGCAGCAGGTCGCGCAGGAGCTCGTACTCGCGGTGGGCCACGGACTCGCCGATCTCCTTGACCGCGATGACGCGCTCGGAGAGGTTGACGAAACGCACGATGTGGCGGGACAGACCACGGGGCAGCGCGGCGAGGACCTCGGTGGGCCACTCCTCCAACGGCGTCTCCCAGGGGAGGTCGAGCAGCGCCGGATCAATGGTCGCCGCCGTGATCTTCATGGACTGGGACATGGGGTCATTCTTTCAGGCCAGAACCCAATTTGCTTTCCAAGACATGAGCCGCCGACCACACTTCTGACAGTGCCGGCCGCTGAACCTCCCCGCCGGACGTGTGGGCCACCGGCCCCCGCGGTGAGTGCGGCGACGGCGCCGCCCCCAAGGAAGGGGAACGGCGCCGTCGTGCTCAGCATCCTCAGGCGGGCAGGCGCTTGCCGGTGGAGGCGGAGAAGATGTGCTCCTGACCGGGGCGGATCCGCACGTAGACGGTCTCACCCGGCTCGGGGGCGGTACGCGGAGGCACGCGCACGATGATCTGGCTGGAGTCCTCACCGGAGCCGAGCTTGGCCTCGGACTCCTCGGCGCCGACGAGCTCACCGTAGATGTAGGCGTCGGAGCCCAGCTCCTCCACGAAGGACAGGCGCACCGGGATGGAGTGCTCGTCCTGGGCGGAGACGACGTCGAGCGACTCGGGGCGGAACCCGATGGTCACCTTGCCGCCGTCCTCGGGGGTGATGGCGTCCAGGGTCGCCTTGGACAGCTGGATCTTGGCGGCGCCGACGGTGGCGACGTCCCCCTTGACCGTGAACTGCCCCAGGTTCATGGCCGGCGAGCCGATGAAGCCGGCAACGAAATCGTTGGCGGGGTGGTCGTACATCTCGCGCGGGGTGCCGACCTGCTGGAGCACGCCGTCCTTGAGGACCGCGATGCGGTCGCCCATGGTGAGGGCCTCGGTCTGGTCGTGGGTGACGTAGACCGTGGTGACGCCCAGCGAACGCTGGAGCGAGGCGATCTGGGTGCGGGTCTGCACACGGAGCTTGGCGTCCAGGTTGGACAGCGGCTCGTCCATGAGGAAGACCTTGGGCTTACGCACGATGGCGCGGCCCATGGCCACACGCTGACGCTGACCACCGGAGAGGGCCTTGGGCTTGCGGTCCAGGTACTCGGTCAGACCGAGGATCTTGGCGGCCTCGCGCACGCGCTTGTCGATCTCGGCCTTGGGGGTGCCGGCGATCTTGAGGGCGAAGCCCATGTTGTCGTGCACGGTCATGTGCGGGTAGAGCGCGTAGTTCTGGAAGACCATGGCGATGTCACGGTCCTTGGGCTGAACGTCGGTGACGTCGCGGTCACCGATGAGGATACGACCGGCGTTGACGTCCTCCAGGCCCGCAAGCATGCGCAGGGAGGTGGACTTACCGCAGCCGGAGGGGCCAACGAGTACGAGGAACTCGCCATCGGCGATCTCGAGGTTGAGAGCGTCAACGCTGGGGCGGTCATTGCCCGGGTAGATACGTGTGGCGTTCTCGAAAGTCACAGTTGCCATGAGTGGTGCTATCCCTTCACCGGCAGGTACGTGCCGGACGATCCGTCGTGAAAGGTGCCGATGCGTGTCCGCATTGACACGTGCCGCGATCAGCCGTTCGACCGCGGACGGGCTCATCTTGACACAGGTTTCCCGCTTTGACCAGAGATTCTCAGCAATCAGTCAGCCCGGTCCTCGACGGCGATGACGGACGGTGGAGACCTCCCCATCCCCGCCGTCGGAATCCGCCCGACCCGATACCGGCAATCCGGCTCCACCACTGGCTTTACTCCCGCGACATGGCCCACAGTCGGGCGAAGAGCCCCACAGGTTCGGGGCGCCCACGAGCGAATCCGGGCCGGTACTGTGGGGGCCATGACGCAGAACTTCGACGCGCACCCGGGCGAGCCGGTCACCCTGAGCAAACTGCGCGCCGGTACCTCAGTGGGGGGATACCGGCTTCTGCGTCGCCTGGGCGCCGGCGGTATGGGCGTGGTGTGGGAGGCCACCGATGAGGGTGGGCGCCATGTGGCCATGAAGATCCTCCACCCGCAGATCGCCGCGGACCCCACGGCACGGCGCCGCCTGGACCGGGAGGCCAGCGTCCTGGCCCGGGTGAGGGACACGCGCGTGGCGCGCATCCTGGACATCGAGACCGGGGACGGCTCCCAGGGCATCACCTTCGTCATCACCGAGCTCATCGAGGGCCCCACCCTGCAGCACGAGGTGGAGCACGAGGGCGTCTACGACCTGACCACTGACGCCCGTGACCTGGCCGACCTGGCCCACGGACTGGTCGACTCGCTGCGCGCGGTGCACGCCGCCGGCGTCATCCACCGCGACCTCAAGCCCTCCAACGTCATGCTCGGCGCGCAGGGGCCGGTTCTCATCGACTTCGGCATCGCCCAGGTGGCCGACGACGTCCGCCTCACGCAGACCGGCCAGGTCACGGGTACGCCGGGGTTCATTCCCCCGGAGATGCTCGACGGCGGGGAGCCGAATGCCGACGTCGACTGGTACGCCTGCGCGGGCGTGCTCCTGTTCACCGTCACCGGTCTGGCACCCTTCGGTTCGGGCGCCTGGCAGGTGGTCTTCCGGCGCGTCTACGCGGGCACCCCGGAGCTGGGGAACCTGGAGGAGGAGTGCCCGGCGCTGGCGCGGGCCTTCACGGCGGCACTCGCCCCTGAGGCGGAGAACCGCCTGACCCCGGACGGCCTGCTCGAGGTGCTCGACGAGATCGCCGAGGGCGGGACCGGGCAGGAGGCGGTCGACCGGCTCCTGGGACCCGAGGACGAGGAGCCGGAGTTCAGCGAGCTGGAGCGGAACACCAGTACCTTTATCCCGGGTTACGGCTCGACCTCGGGGTCGCCTCGGGATGCTCGCAGCGCGACCTCGGCCTCCCCGGCCGCTTACGGCAGTCCCGTCTCCGCGCCCTCCGGCGCGGAGGGAGGGTACGGGTACTCGGCGCCGTCGGCCGCGTCCGGCGCTTCCACCCAGCCCCCACCGGCCATCCCACCTCGCCAGTGGTACCAGAACAGTTCGGCGATGTCCTCACGGGGGGCGCAGTCGATGCAGTACGGCGTGGGCGCTCCTGCACCTGCGGCCGCCTCGGGGGCGTACCCGCGGCCGGCGCCGTCGGGGCAGGTGCCGATGTTCCCCTATTCGGGTCAGCATCCGACGGCGTATCAGCCCGGTTACTCCCAGGCCGTCGCCGGTCCGACGGCTGCACCTTCGGTGGGAGCAATGGCGGGACCGATGGCAGCCGGCGCCCGGGGGGCACAGATCAGCCGCGGCAACACTCCCAGACGTCCGGGGGAGCTGCCCCAGTGGGCGCAGGAGCCGGTGCGTCACCCGATAGCGATGCTGGCCCTGTGGTTCATGCTGTCCGCGGCCGGGATCTTCAGACCGGTTTGGATGGCGATCATCGCGGCGATTCTGACGGTGGTGGCCGGCGCTGTAGGCCGGGCCCAGGACGCTCGGCGTTGGAACCGGCTTCAGAGGGGCGGCACCTCGCCGTCGGACGACTCCCGCATGTGGGCCATGACCCCGTGGTACCTGGTGCGTTCGGCGATCTCTGTTGGCTTCGCTTTTCTTCTGGCCTCGGGGACTGCGTTCCTCTTCCTCATGGCTATTTTCTCATCGGATCTGGGGCAGGAAAAATCCGAGACTTTTGGATCGATCCCGCTACCTGTTCGTTTCTACACCATCTTCCTCTTGGGGGTAGCCCTGGACCTTCTCATCCTGTGGCTGGCGCCATGGGGTGCGGCGACGCGACGCGGTGGCGCACATATCCTCAATTCCGTCGCCCCCAGCGACAATGCCCGAAGGAACCTGGTCATGGCCATGTTGGGTATTGGGGCCGTGATATTGATTCTGTCCTTCGCTGGGCTGATGCCGATTCCGAGGATGAGCCCTTACGGGACCTGATATGCCGCTTCGGTGGCGAGCGCCATGGCTGCCCGGCGACTTCCGCCTCCGGGGCCCGCGGTGCGCTGGGCTCAATGCTGGCCCGTGCGGGCCTGGTCAACAGAAGAAGGGGAAGCCTCCGAAGCGGAGGGTCTTGCCGCGGTAGGCCCGAATCATTTGGACGGTGCACACCAGCACGTGGACCCCGACCATGACCAGCGCCATGATGATCGGGGTGCCCCACGGGATGAAAGGCAGCGATTCATAGAAACTGTGCGCGATGGAGACCAGGGCGATCTGGATCGCCACCAGAGCCAGCTCCACCAGCAGCAGTGTCAGTCCCCAGCTCGCCGCCAGGCGGCGATTCGTCCGGGCCGGTTCCCGCAGGTCCTTCTTGTTCCACAGGCCGACCACGATCATCGCCACCATGGCGAACAGCACGTCGAGGATCGGCAGAGGCGCCAGCAGCCCGAACAGCCCTGCACTCCACGCCTCAGCACCAGAGGGAGCAGGCACCTTCACAGGCGCCGGAGCCATCATCGGCGCAGGCGCCACCCCAGGGGCCGGCACACCCGGAGTCCCAGGCGCAGGGAAGGCACCGTAGCCCGCCACTGGGCCCGACACGGATCGTCTGGAGGGATCGACCTCCGGCGCCGACTCCTGCATCGTGTAGTAACCACCCGAGGACGCCACAACCTCAGGCTCTTGCATCTCACTCACGCAATTTTCCCCGCTCACTCATCACCAGAGCGGCCGACCCTACCGGAACTCGGCTCATCAGCACCGTTACCCTCAGTCAGCCAGTCACGCAACAATGCCTCGCACTTCGCGACGACAGGGTTTCCCCGATCTCTCTGAGTACTTGACGTCAACTCACTCTCCCGCACTCTTGCTGCGGCACGTCTTGATGCAGTCGCGCGCCCTTTGCTCCCGCTGCACCCCCCGAGCCGGTTCTTCTACCTTCAGACCCCGATCTTCATCCAGTCGGGGATCGCACCGGGGTCACGGGGGAAGACCTCCAGCTCCTTGGCGCAGTCCTCCGCCGTGTAGGGCGGGTCGAGGACCGGCTCGCGGTCGTAGTCGAAGTCGGAGATGAGCTTGTATCCCTCGCTGCTCTTCATGGACAGTGCCGCCCAGGTCCAGGTTCCACCACGGGGGTGGGCCATGAGCGCCCGCAGGCGCACGGCCTCACGGACCAGCTCAACGGGCATCTCGTTCTCGGCCCACTGGGCGCGGCGCAGAATGCCGCGGGGCCTGAGCACCCGGCTCGTCACCGCGGCGCGCGTCCCCACCCCTTCGACCTCCACCACGACCTCCTGGGCACCCACGGACTGCATCCAACGGCCCCACTCAGTCGACATGTTCTGGAGCAGGACCATCTGCTCCTCCATCTGACCGCCCATAGGCCCATCCATCATGGTCACAATCCCCTCCACCCGGTCACTCCCGGACCGCTCGGTCCGATTCCCCCGATTCTGCCCGACCCCGACTGCACGCGCCGGGACAACGACGACCGATGCGTCACAATCCGCCACCGGCAGACACCAGGCGTGGTTTCCTCCAGGATCCTCGGGCAGAATGTCGTCACGACAGCCATCACTCGTTGACTATTCGTCTTCCTGGTCGTCCGCTCGTCACCGCATCACAAGGAGCACCGCGTGTCCAGTAACCAGCCCCGCCAGACCAAGGCCCAGCGCCGTGAGGCCGCGCGCCTCAAGGCCAAGGAGCTGCGCGAGGCCTCAGCCCGCCGCGAGCGCCGCAACATGATCGCCCGCCGCAGCTTCATCGGGGTCGCGGGCCTGGGAGTGACCGGCGGACTCGGCTACCTCGTCTACCGCGGCGTCGAGGCCAAGAACGGCACCAAGGACAACAAGTCGTCGTCGAAGTTCCCCGCACCGAGCGAGGGCCTGGCCACCGCGAAGGCGAACCAGAGTGGTATCCCCAAGCAGGTCCTCTCCGATGCCTCCTGGACCTACGGTGAGGGACCCGCCCTCGACACCGTCGCCGCCTCGGCCCCCGTCCTGGACATCTACTTCGACTACTCCTGCTCTCACTGCGCCCAGTTCGAGGGCCTCCACACCCAGGAGATCAACCAGCTCCTGAGCGAGAAGAAGATCACCCTGGCCCTCCACCCCTGCAAGCTCCTCGAGCAGGAGTGGACCAGCGTCGTCATGAACGCGATGGGCGTGGTGCTCGATGAGGCCCCGGCCCAGTCCCTGAGCTTCCACAACGCCGCCTTTGAGATCTTCTCCCAGGTCATTCAGACCAAGAACCAGAGCAACATGACGGTGGAGGGCCTGGTCGCTGCCGCCACCAAGGTGAACGTCCCCAAGGACGTCTCCGGCAAGTTCAAGGCGGCCGTCGACTCCGACAAGTACGGCAAGTGGGTCAAGCTCGGCGATGAGGCCTTCAAGGCCCGGGAGCTGGAGGGAACCCCCACCGTCTTCTTCAAGGGAGAGAAGGTCGACCTGAACAAGCTTCAGACTCCGACCTCTCTGACCGAGCTCGTCGCCGCCGCCACCCCGACGGCGCAGCCCAGCCAGCAGGCCTCTCAGCAGCCCAGCCCGCAGCCGACTCAGCAGGGCTGACCGGGGCCCGTCGCACCGCCCGGGGCGGCGGCCCTGCACAGGCCCCTCCCGGCACCCACATGCCCGGGCGGCGACGGGCGCAGCGCCGCCTCCCACGGTTTCCCGCCGTGGGGCGGTCTGTGTCAGACTGTCCCACGCACCTGCGGCCGCCTGGCCGGCCGCGCGCCGCTTTAGCTCAGTTGGTAGAGCAGCTGTCTTGTAAACAGCAGGTCGTCGGTTCGAGTCCGACAAGCGGCTCCATTCATCGCCCGCAGCCGTCCGGGGCCCGGCCACTCCTGTCACGGCCCCACCCCACGGCCGGCCACGAGCGCACCACCGGGAGGGGACATGTCGGTGACCGCAGCAGACGCGGCGTCCTGCGTCCTCCACGACGCCGGCACCTGCCGCTCCTGCCCCCACCTGTCCCTGCCGATGCCCGACCAGCTGGCCGCCAAGCAATCCCGCGTCGCCGCCCTCCTGGCCGAGCACGTCCCGGCCGAGCTGTGGCAGGCACCGGCGGCAAGCGCCCCCACCGGCTTCCGCAACAAGGCGAAGATGGCGGTGGCCGGGACCGCTGCCCACCCCACGCTGGGGATCCTCGATGGCGCCGGATGCGGCGTCGACCTGCGCACCTGCCCGCTGCACGTGCCCGCCATCGAGGCGGCCCTGCCAGTGCTGGCCGACCTCGTCACCGAGCTGGGCCTTCGCCCCTACGACGTGCCCACGCGCCGCGGCGAACTCAAGTACATCCTCGTGACCGCCTCGCCCGACGACGACCTCATGGTGCGCTTCGTCCTGCGCTCCCGCCGATACCAGGAGCGGCTGCGCGCCGCCGTGCCGGATCTGCGTCGGCGCCTGCCCCAACTGGCGGTGGCCGCCGTCAACATCCAGAGCGTCCACCAGGCCGTCATCGAGGGACCCGAGGAGATCGTCCTGACCGAGGAGGACCGCCTCCTCATGCGCCTGAGCCTGCCGTCACCGGGGCTCGGCAGCCGGGCAGGCCGGCGCGCCGAGAGCGTCGAGCTGCCCCTCTACCTACCCACCCGTTCCTTCTTCCAGACCAACACGGCCGTGGCCGAGGCGCTCTACGCCACCGCCCGCGACTGGGCCCAGGAGGCCGAGCCGGCCCGGGTGTGGGACCTGTTCTGCGGCGTCGGCGGCTTCGCCCTGGCCCTGGCGGCGCCCGACCGGCAGGTGCTGGGGGTGGAGGTCTCGGCGCCGGCCATTGACGGGGCGCGCGCGGCCGCCGACCTCATGAGCCTGGACCCGACCCTGGTGCGCTTCGAGGCCGGCGACGCCCGCGTCCTGGACCCGGCCGCCGGGGACCGCGCCGGCGGGGTGCAGCGCCCGGACCTGCTCGTGGTCAACCCACCCCGGCGCGGGATCGGGGAGCAACTGGCCACCCGGATCGAGGCCTCCGGCGTGGAGCGGGTGCTCTACTCCTCCTGCAACCCGCGCACGCTGGCGACGGACCTGGCGCACCTGCCCTCCATGCGGGTGGTGCGCTCGCGCCTGTTCGACATGTTCCCGCACACCGAGCACGCCGAGGTGCTCGTGGAGCTGGTACGGGACTGAGCCCGCGGCTAGCCGAGCTCGGCCAGGGCGGCGCGCACGTCGGCCAGGGCGCTGTTGATGGCCTCGGCCTCGAAGGGGACCTCGAGGTCGCGCAGGCGTACGGCCAGGTCCGCCAGGTCCCGGGCCTCGCCGAAGCCCTGCTCGGCCAAGGTGCGGGCGGTGGTCACGGAGTCGGCCTGCCCGGCGCCGGCGGCCGCGGCCGCCTCGAGAACCTCCAGGATCGGGCCCTGGATGACGCCGAGGTCCTCGGCCACAACATCCAGCTCACCACCCACCAGCTCGCGGCGCGCGTCGAGCAGGCCGACGCGCTGGGTGAGGTTGTCGGCGCCGTCGCTCAGCGCCGAGCACAGCTCGGTGAGGCTGCCGACGGCGTCGTTGGCGTCAACCTCGTCCTGGCCCTGGAGGATCTGCAGGGCGAAGAGCCCGGCGGCCAGGTTGTGCAGGCGGGCCAGGGCGATGCGGAAGCTCACCGAGTCCAGGTCGCCGCGCAGCGCCTCGATCTGGCTGCTCAGCGGGTGGAGCTGCTCGGAGCACTCCAGGACCAGGGCGTCGACCTGCTGGCAGCGCGCGGCGACGTCGTCGGCCTGCTCTCCGTGGCCCAGGACCTCGACGTCGGTGCCGACGGCGCGCATGGCCTCGCGCAGGGTGCCCAGGCGGGTCGAGAGGGCCTCGATCTCGCCGGCCCTCTCGCCCAGGAGGTCGGCGAGCCGCTGACCCTCCTGGAGGATGCCGACCAGCCCGGCGGTCTCGGCCTCGATCCGGCCCATGGCCCCCAGGATGCGGGCCACGGGGCCCTCGGTCTGCGGGCTGTCGGGGATACCGACGCCGTGGGCCAGCAGCTCACCGACCTCGGCGACCAGCACCCTGCGGGTGAAGTCGATCGCGTCGGCGTAGCCCAGGGCCTGCAGCTCGGCCTGAAGAGCGGCCTGCCCGGCGGCGGCCACCTCCCGGCGGGTGGAGCCGGCCGCGGCGGAGGCCTCCTCGACGTCGCGGACCCGGGCGTAGGCGGCCTCGATGTCGTCACGCAAGTCGGTGAGCATCGGCAGGGTGCGCACGGACAGGTAGCCGGAGCCGGAGGGCACGATCGTGGCGAAGACGCGGTAGTGGCCGTCGTCGGAGGAGCGGTTGGTGATGTAGGCGCTGGCGGCCCGGCCCTCCTCGATGGCGTCCCAGATGGAGCGGAACAGGCCGGCGGGCATGTCGGCGTGCCGCACCACGTTGTGGGCCCGCCCCACCAGGGCGCCGCGCGGGTAGCCGGACAGGCGCATGAAGGTGGAGTTGGCGCGGCGGATGCGTCCGTGGGAGTCCGTGGTGGAGAAGAAGAGCTCGTCGGCGGCGAAGACGTGCTCGACGTGAGCGGCGGACTCGACCATGAGTGACCTTCCTAGTGACCTTCCTGGGGCGGCGCAGGCGCGCGGCGTCGGAGCTGTGGGGCCTGCGGGGCGTTGTGGGACCTTGGTCGGAAGCCTACTCTTGACCGGCCGTCGAGGCGGCCGTTCCCGGCAGGAGGGCGAGTCACCGTGGTCACGGCGTGATGGGGCCGTTTTCTGCCGATCGAGTGGTCGCGGGCGCAGGCTGCAGCGGGCCCAGCCGCCACCGGCCCGGGGATGATTCCCCATGGTGGGAGTTCACCAAGGCGCTGACAGGGCCGGGCGGGCTCCCTAACCTGACGCCATGACCCCGAGTAATCCCTTGATGAGCCTGTCCGCCTCCGACCACTGTGGCTTGGCCCGCCGTCAGGTGCTGGCACTGGGCGCCCTGGTTCCCGCAGCAGTGGTGCTGCTGGGCGGCTGCTCCCTGGCCTCAGGCACGCAGCTGACCTCCAAGGTCACCCACGAGAAGGTCAGTCTCTCCGACGTCGCCTCCCAGGTGACCAAGGCCGCCACCGCCTGCGACCAGCTCGGGAGCAAGCTCCTGACCCACTACCTCAAGGAGGACTCGGCCGCGACGGCGATGGCCTCCCCTCTCAGTCTCGCCTTCGTCCTGGCGATCCTGGCCGACGGCGCCACGGACGCCGCGGCCCAGGGCTATGACGCGCTCCTGGGGCTCTCGGGTGAGGACCGCGACCGGGTCTGGTCGGCCATCCAGAACTCCCTGAACCGCTACGACAGTGACCTCAAGGGCTTCGACCCGGACAAGGCCCCCGACAAGCCGCTCGTTCACCTGGCCAACCACGTCCTCATCTCCGACGACAAGACGTTCAAGGTCAAGCAGACCTACCTCGATGCGGTGCTGCGCTGGTTCTCCACTGAGATCGAGCAGGTCGGCGTGAGCTCCATGAAGGAGAACCTCGATGCCTGGGCCTCACGCAACACGGCCGGCCTCATCCCGGAAAGCGGCATCGATGTCACCCAGGACACCCGCCTGGTGGTGCAGAACGCGCTGCTCTTCGCTGCCCAGTGGGAATCCCCCTTCGAGGCCGGGAGCACCTCGCAGAGGAACTTCACGCTCGCCGGGGGCAAGACCGTCAAGGCCGACCTCATGCACGACACGCGCTCCATCCCTCACACCACGGGGAAGGGCTGGGCGGCAGTGCGCCTGGCCTACGCCGGCGGGCAGGACGGGAGGGACTCCGACCTCGCTCTCGACGTCGTCCTGCCCGACGCCGGAACCCTGCCGAGTGCCATGGATGCCGGGACATGGGCGGAGGCGTCCACGGCTCTGGACAAGGTGCGCCCCCGAGAGGTGGAGCTGGCCCTGCCCAAGCTGGACCTCACCTCCGAGCCCAAGGAGCTCCTCGACTTCCTCAAGGAGCAGGGGCTCAAGCCCGAGGGCCTGGACAAGATCGCGCCCGAGCTGGCACTGACTCAGGTGGTCCAGCAGATACGCCTCATCCTGGATGAGGAAGGCACCGTCGCGGCCGCTTTGAGCGAGGGCCAGGCAGCGGCGATGGCGGCGCCGGCGGAGCAGACCAAGCCAGTCGAGTTCACGGTGGACCACCCCTACGTGCTGCGACTGCGGGACCTGACCAGCGGCACCGCTCTGCTCGAAGCCGCCATCATGGATCCCACCGTCAAGGAGATCAGCGGCTCGGCCTGACCGGGCCCGCCGGCGGCCGGCCGGGGCGCCCTCGGACCTTGGCTCCGCAAACCAAGGTGGCCCGTCGGCCGAGACTCTCCACGAGCCCAGACGCCCCAGCCCAACCATTCCAACAGCCGAGGTGCCCTATCGGTCAGGGAACTCCACCCCGCCAGCCCTTGCCCTGTCGCTCAGGCTCCCCCGGCCGAGCCACCCCACGAGCCCAGGCATCCCACCTCACCGGCCGAGTCTCTCCACCGGATTCTTCCGGTCGGTGGGGCATCTCGGCGCTCGGAGCGCTCCCAGGCGGTAGGCTCCAGGGCTGACAGGAAGCCGTCGCGGGACCAGCCCGTCTCGGCCCGCCGCCTCTTTTCAACCAGCAGGAGAACTCCTCATGACCGTTGAGCTCGTCACCACCTCCAGCCCGGAGATCGTCGAGGCCATGGAGCGCCTCATCCCACAACTCTCCCGCAGCGCCCCGGCGCTGACCGCCGAGCAGTGCGAGGCCCTCATCGCTCAGGAGGGGGTCTTCCTCTTCGTCTTCCGGCCCGAGGCCGAGGCCGGGCAGAACGCCCCGATCCTGGGCATGCTCACCCTGGCGACCTTCACGATCCCCACGGGCCTGCGCGCCTGGGTGGAGGACGTCGTCGTCGACGGTGAGGCCCGCGGCCAGGGTGCCGGGCAGGCCCTCGTGGAGGCCGCCGTCGAGCACGCCGGGAAGCTGGGCGCGCGCACGGTGGACCTCACCTCCCGCCCCACGCGCGAGGCCGCCAACCGCCTCTACCGCCGCGCCGGCTTCGAGCTGCGGGAGACCAACGTCTACCGCTACGCCCAGGCCTGAGCGGCGCCCCCACGGGCCCCTTCCTACCGCCATCACTTCGACCGAATCTTCAGAATCGACCCGGAGCCGCGTCGATTCTGAAGATTCGGTCGAAGTGTGTAGGCGCGCTGAGCCAGTCGGTGCTCAGCAGCCGGGCGAGAGGCACCGACGGCACGCGGGCCCAGCCTCCACGCGCCTTCAGGCCAGGAGGGCCTCGATGAAGGCGGCCACGCTCGGGGTGGTGCGCCCGCCGGCGGCCTCGACGACCTCGCCCGGGGCACCGGCCATCGCGCAGGGGATGTCGGCCTGCTCGAACATCGAGATGTCATTCCAGGAGTCGCCCACGGCGGCCACCTCACTGACCTCCATGCCCTGGTCGGCCAGCAGCTCGGCGAGCCGGCCCAGGCCCATCCCCTTGGACTCGCCTGCGGCCGTGACGTCCACGAAGCCGGTCGAGCGGGTGCAGCTGATGCCGTCCACCGTCTCCTCCAGGCCGCTGGCCAGCGCCGCGGCGGTCCGAACGTCGGGGATGTGCAGCGGCATGGAGGTCACTCCCAGGCCCGCAACCTGCGACAGGGGCGCCACGGTGAAGCGGTCCGGCGGCGTGCGCTGGTCGGTGGACAGACCGATCGGGTCGTCCAGCACGTAGTCGCGCTCGAGGGTTGAGGCGAACACCGAGACGGGGGCCTGGGTGACATCGCCGATCGCCCGCACGACCGCCCGCACCTGGTCGGCCTCAAGCGTCCGGGTGCGGTGCACCTGACCGGCCGCGTCGATGACGGTCGTGCCCGTGGCGCAGACGGCGTAGTCGTAGTCCAGGCCGATGGATGTCGAGGCCCGGGCCACCTCGACGGCGTGCTGCACCAGCCGCACCGAGCGCCCCGTGGCCAGCACGAGGAGATTGCCGGCGGCCCGCCAGCGCACGAGAGCCTTGGCGTCGGCCTGCCTGACGACGTGGTGGAAGACGAGGGTGCCGTCGAGATCCGTGGCGAGCAGACGCATGCCGGCGAGCATAGCCCGCACTCCCCGCTTCCGCCCTATGCCCGCCGCGCGCCGCGACACCCCAGCCCACCGGCGCATCAACGCCGCAACGCCGCAACACTTCGACCGAATCTTCAAAAAAGACCCGGAGCCGCGTCGATTCTGAAGTTTCTGTCGAAGTGTGTGGACCCTAGAGCGTCGGTCGCCCCATGAGGGAGTCGATGAGGTCGGCGAGGCTGGAGACCGTGCCGTCGCACTGGGCCACTACCTCCGGCGGCGACCAGGGCAGGGCGTAGGAGTGGTCGGCGGCGGCGTGCATGGAGATGTCGTTCCAGGAGTCCCCGATGGACCAGGTCTCCACCGGCTCCGCCGTCCACGGACCGACGTCGAACCCCGCCGAGCTGCCGACCGGCGCCTCCCCGGACGCACCCTCTCCGGCAGCCCCGTCCGTCTCCCCGGCGGGCGGCTCGGCCAGGCGCGCCACCAGCCGCCTGAGGCCCTCCCCCTTGGAGGCCGAGGCGGGCACGACGTCGATGAAGTCCTGGTTGCGGAAGCCCACCGCCTGCCCCTCCCAGCGCCGGTGCAGGTAGGTCTCGGTGCGCGCGGCCATCTCCGGGTCGGTGAAGCGCATCGGCACCCCGATGACCTCGCGCCCGTCCAGCTCGCGCCGGGTGGCCGGCCGGAACAGCGTCAGCAGCTCGGAGCCGGAGCCGATCGTGTCGTAGATGAGCAGGTCCTCGTCCAGCCCGGTGGTGAAGACGGTGACACCCGGCGCCCCTTCGACGAAGTCGAGAATGTCCTCGACGACGCCGGCCGGCAGCGCCGTGGAGCACTGCACCCGGATGTCCTCATCCACGATGGCGGCCCCCGTGTAGAGGATGGCGTTGTCGAACTCCAGGCCCATGGGCACCACGACGTGCTCCAGCGCCGAGACCGACCGGCCGGTGTTGATGACCAGGAGGTTGCCGGCCGCCCGCCACCGGGCCATGGCCTCGCGGTCACGCAGCGAGATCGTCCCGTTGAAGACGATGGTGCCGTCCAGGTCGGTGGAGATGAGCCTGCGTGGCATGGGAGTCCTTTCCGTTCCGGTCCTGCCGGTCTCCAGCCGCCTCAGAGCGGCCTGCGGGCGACCCGCGAGCCGTCCAGGATCGCTAGGAGCCGTCAGCAGCCTTATTCTCCTCATTCTTCGCCGCAGCGTCAGCGGACTCGTCGGACTCGTGACCCGTTCCCTCCCGGCGGGCCTTCTTCTCGGCCTTGCGGGCCTTCTTGGCCTGCTTCTTGTCCTCGCGCTCCAGGCGCTCGTGGGCCCACTGGGCGTAGCCCTGCAGGAGGCTGCGCGAGTCGGGGGTGAGGATCTTGTTGTCCTCGAGCAGCCCCTCGGCGCGCAGGGTCATGAACCGCAGGTACTCGGGGTTGCGGGTGAGCCCCCACTGGCGCTTGGCCTCCTCCAGGTCGGAGACGTCGCGACGCACCTGCCGCTCGATCATGGCGCGTCCGCCCATGAGGAAGATGGCCACGAGCAGGGCCAGGATCGAGCCGATGCCCCGCGTGAAGGGGTAGAGGATGCAGGCGATGACCATGAGCCAGGTGACGTACTTGCCCATGGAGTGGGTGTAGCCGCGCCAGCGGCCGTCCTCCCCAGTGGCCCAGGCGCGCAGCTTGGCGCGCCCGTCGGGATCCCCGCCGTTGAACCAGTCGCGCACCCGGGTGCCCAGGGTCCGCACACCATCGGTCTTGCTGTTCTCACTCATGCCGGTCGCCTTCCAGGATCGTGGTGATGAGCTCGGCCATGGAGCCCACGGTGGTCTCGCACGCGGCCGTCACCTCCGGCGGGGACCAGGGCAGGGCAACGGCGTGGTCGGCGACGGCGTGCATGTCCAGGTCGTTCCAGGAGTCGCCGATGGTCCAGACCTCGATGTCCTGCCCCACCAGGGGCCCGTCCAGGAGGGCGCGCAGGCCCGCGCCCTTGGTGGCGCCGGCGGGCACGAGGTCGAGGAACTCCTGGTTGCGGTGGCAGTCCAGGACGCCCTCCCAGCGCCCGGTGAGGTCGTGCTGGAGGCGCTCGCGCAGGGCGTCGTCGGTGACGCGCAGGGGCACGCCGATGAAGCGGTGGGCGTCCATCTCCTCCAGGCTCAGGTGCTCGAAGACCGCGAGGATGGAGGAGATCTCCTCGTTGTTGTCAGCCAGGATGTAGTCGGTCTCGATGGTGGTGGCGTAGGTGGTCACCCCCGGCAGGTCAACGGTGCGGGTCGCCACGTCGCGGGCGACGCCGTCGGGCAGGTAGCGGGCCGAGAGGACCTGGTAGCCACCGTCGATGAGGACCGCCCCGGTGAAGACGACGCCGTAGTCGAAGTCGACGCCCAGGGGCGCCAGGACGTCGCGGGTGGCGAAGGAGGACTTGCCGGTGTCCACGGCCAGGAGGTTGCCGGCGGCCCGCCAGCGGGCCATGGCCTCACGGTCGGCGGGTGAGACGGAGCGGTCGAAGACGATGGTGGCGTCCAGGTCGGTGACGAGGAGTCGGGTCACGCGGGTTCCTTGCTTGAGGGGGCGGAGGACGGGGACGACGTCGGAGCGGGGCGGGAGGAGGAGAGCCGGGAGGAGGCGTCGGACGGCCCCGGTGGAGCACTGATGGCGCGCCGGGAGAACTGGCGCCGGCCCCGCGCATTCTACCGAACACACGGAACGGGGAGGGGGCTGGAAGCAAGTCCTACGCCCCCTCCCCGCTCAGAGACGGGATGCGGATGCCGTCGTCAGACTCCCAGGAAGCCGGTCCAGCGCCCCAGGATGCCGAAGGCGAACATGCCCAGGATGATCCACAGGGCGTTGACCTTCTTATTGAGCAGCCACATGCACAGGAAGGTCAGGCCCAACGCCGCCAGGCCGGGCAGCAGCTGGTCGAGGATGCTCTGGACGGTCGTCACCTTGACGATCTGGGTGTCGGGGTCGGCGACCTTGGAGACCACGGTCGGGAACTTGATGGTGGTCCACTTGGAGACCAGGGCGCCCATGACGAACAGACCCATGATGGCGGCCATCTGGGTGATCTTCTTGAGCTGCCCACCGCCGACCTCGGTGACCATCTCGGTCCCGCGCTCGTAGCCGAACTTCAGGCCGTACCAGCGGGTGAGCACGCGCAGGAGGTTGATGCCGACGAAGAACAGCAGCGGGCCCACGATCGAGCCGTTGAGGGCCAGGGAGGCGCCCAGCGCCGCCAGGACGGGGCGAGCGGTCCCCCAGAAGATGGGGTCGCCGACGCCGGCCAGCGGCCCCATGAGGCCGACCTTGACCGAGGTGATGGTCTCCTCGGAGATCTCCTCGCCCTTTGCCTTCTGCTCCTCCATGGCGGCGGTGACGCCGAAGACGACCGAGGAGACCCAGGGATGGGTGTTGTAGAACTCCAGGTGCCGCTTGAGAGCGGCGGCCTGGGCGCTCTTGTCGTCGCGGTAGAACTTCCGGATGGCGGGCATGAGCGTGTAGCAGAAGCCCATGGCCTGCATGCGCTCGAAGTTGAAGGAGCCGAGCAGGAAGGTGGAGCGCCAGTACATCCGGCGCAGGTCACGAGTGGTGAGCATCTTCTCCGAGGTGGCCGGAGCGGTTTCAGTAGTCATGAGAGTCTTCCTTCTTCCAGCTCAGTCGAGCTCGTCGTCGAGGTCGTCATCCAGGTCGCTGCTGGAGCCGCCGCTGGCTGCGGGGGAGGCGGCGGCGGGCAGACGCACGGAGTCGTGGAACTCGGGGTTGAGCTGGACGTAGATGACGGCCAGGCAGGCCCCCAGAATGCCCAGCGCCACGAGGGTGGCGCCGTTGGGAGCGAGGTCGATGACCCACTTGTCGATGCCCTTGCTGTGGTCGCTGACCGAGGCCGAGCCGCCCACGGTGGTGGCGAAGGTGGCGAAGATGAAGCCCAGGAAGAAGAAGGGCATGAGCTTGCGCGCCTTCATCATGTTGATGACCATGGCGTAACCGACGACGACGATGAAGCCTCCGGCGATGCCCAGGCCCTCGGTGATGACCTTCGGAATGGCGTCGAGGGCGTGCTTGACCGTGTCACCCGAGGCCAGTGCGGCAACCACTGCGGTCGGGATGGCGACGCGCAGTCCCTGCAGGCCCAGGGCCGTGAAGTGCATGATGGCGATGCCCCGGTAGTTGGCCTGCTCGGCGAAGCGGTCGGCCTGATGGGCGAAGAAGATGGCGATCGTTCGCACGAAGATCGTCAGGGCCTGGCCGGCGACGGCCAGCGGGACGGCCACACCGATGGCGGCCGCGATGGCGCTCTTGGTGGAGGAGGCGTCACCGACCGAGGCCACGGCGATGATGGTGGAGACGGTGGACGCCAGGGCGGAGTCGGGGGCCATGGCGGCACCGACGTTCATCCAGCCCAGGGCGAGCAGCTCCAGGGAGCCACCGACCATGATGCCGACGGCGGGGTTGCCCAGGGCGATACCGGTCAGGGTGCAGGCGACGAGCGGGCGGTGGAACTGCCGCTCGTCCAGGACGCTGGCCATACCCGCGACGAACGCCACGAGCGTGACCAGAATGATCTGGATCAGATTGATGTCATGCACGGTATGTCTCTCTCATGTGAGGGTTGACAGCACACTCCTGCTGAGCCCGCCACCGAGGGGTGACGGGATGGAGGTGTGCGAGGGAGGTGTGGGGACGAAGGCCGCGCCCTTAGAGCAGGCCCTTCTCCTTGAGGGCCCCCATGAGGTCGGAGCTCGCGGTGGAGGGCACCTGCTGGATGTACTGCTTGATGCCGCGCGAGTCGATCTCCTTGAAGGCCTCGACGTCGGCAGGGCTGGCGTAGACGGCCTGGGAGACCTGGCTGGTGCCCTGCTTGAAGGTCATGCCGCCGACGTTGACCTCCTTGGCCTCCACGCCCAGGTCGAGCAGGCGCACGATGTCGGCCGGGGTCTCGACGACGATGACGGCCTTGAGGGTCTCGTACTTGGGGTTCTTGTAGACGCGCGCGGCCTTCTCCACTCCCAGCACGTGGACCTTCACCTTGCCGCCGCCGGTCTGCAGCATGAGGGTCTTGCGCAGCTCGTCGTTGGCGGCGCCGTCGGAGACGGCGAGGATGGCCTCGGCGCCCAGGGATCCGGCCCAGTTGTTGGCGACCTGTCCGTGAACCAGGCGGGAATCAATACGCAGGAGCTTGACGTCCATCAGAGCTCGTCTCCTTCATCGTCGGAAGTGGTGGTGGGGGCAGGGGTGAAGACTTCGGAGAGGACCTTGACGCCGTCGACGGCGGAGGTGCGGGCGGCCTCCACGAGCTCGGCGAGACCGGCGCCGGTCAGACGTCGGGACAGGACCTCGATGACCATGGGCAGGTTGACGCCGGTGACGACGTCGGCATCGTCGCGCCCCGCCGCGAACCGGGCGGCGGCGTTATAGGGGCTGCCGCCGAAGAGGTCGACGAGGATGAGGTACTCCTGGCTGGAGGAGGCCTCGACCGCGGCGGCGTACTTCGCCAGCAGGTCATCGGGGCCCTCGGAGGGATCGAAGGTGACGGCGACGACGTCGTCACTGGGGCCGACGATCATCGACGAGGAGGCGACAAGACCTTCAGCCAGGTGTCCGTGCGCGGCTACGACCAGGCAGACCATGGGCGGGGACCTTTCCCATCCGGGCTGCCGCCGAGGGTACGTATGGCCTGGGCAACAGCAACGTGTGTGACATGGCGACGATAAAAAGGATCAGGGTGATCGCCACCACTCAGTTGCCCACCACTTTCACACAGAAGCGCACAAAACCAACGTTGATAACGCGCGTTACCATCACATCACCGGAACTTTTCGCCGGAAATATGCGTTTTGCTCAAATCAATCCCGAACACAGCAAGCCTCAGGAACCACATTGTGTTGTGCCTCACATCATAGGACAATAGTCCCGGTTCTTCACGGGGGTCTCACGCCCGCGGCACGTTGCGCTCAAGCTCGGCCAGCCAGGCGGTCGCGGCGGCGTCGGAGGGCATGCGCCAGTCGCCCCGGGGGGACAGCGAACCGCCGGCCACCACCTTGGGCCCGTTGGGCAGGGTGGAGCGCTTGAACTGGTTGGTGAAGAAGCGCCGGTGGAACAGCTCGAGCCAGCGCCGGATCTCGGGCAGGTCGTAGGCCACCTTCTCCGACGACGGCAGCCCCTCGGGCCAGTCCCCGCTCTGCGCGTCCGCCCACGCCTTGTGCGCCAGGAAGGCGATGCGGCTGGGGCGCGAGCCGCGGCGCAGCACGTGCCACAGGGTGAAGTCCTGCAGGGCGTAGGGGCCGATCTTGGCCTGGGTGGACTGGATGGCACCGCCGGCCTCGGCCGGGACCAGCTCGGGGCTGATCTCGGTGTCCAGGATGGACAGCAGCGTGCGGCCGACGGCGTCGTCGAACAGCTCCTCGGCGACCACCCAGCGGATGAGGTGCTGGATGAGGGTCTTGGGAATGCCGGCGTTGACGCCGTAGTGGGCCATCTGGTCGCCCACCCCGAAGGTGCACCAGCCCAGGGCGAGCTCGGAGAGGTCCCCGGTGCCCAAGACGATGCCGCCGCGGTGGTTGGCGATGCGGAAGAGGAAGTCGGTACGCAGGCCCGCCTGGACGTTCTCGAAGGTGACGTCGTAGAGGTCCCGCTCGCTGACTCCCTCGGGCAGGATCCCGGTACGGGCATACTCGCCGTAGGGGTGGCCCATCTCGGTGAGCATCTGGGTGGCGGTGGCCCGGATATCGAGCTCCTCGAAGGTACAGCCCAGGCCGACGGCGAGGTCCTCGGCGTTGCGGCGCGTGCCGGCGCTCGTGGCGAAGCCGGGCATGGTGATGGCGTGGATATCCGAACGGGGACGACCCAGGCGGTCCATGGCGCGGGCGGCCACGATGAGGGCGTGGGTGGAGTCCAGGCCACCGCTGACGCCGATGACGATCTTGGGGTTGCCAATGGCCCCCAGGCGCTGGACGAGGGCGGCCACCTGGATGTTGTAGGCCTCGTAGCAGTCCTGGGCGAGGCGGGCCGGGTCGTCGGGCACGAAGGGGAAGCGGTCCACACGGCGGCGCAGGCCGATGTCCGTGCGCGGGGCGGCCAGGTCGGCGGCGCCGATCCGGATGCGCCGGAAGGCCGCCGGGTCGGTGAAGGTGACGGCCGAGGCCGGGGCGCCGGCCACCGGGGAGCTCAGGGTGCGGGCGTTGTCGGCGAAGGTCCCCTGGCGCAGGCGCTCGGCGCGCAGGCCTTCGATGTCGACGTCGACGACGGTGGCGCGCGGCCCGTCGGGGAAGCGCTCGGTGGTGCCGAGCAGCTCGCCGTTCTCGTAGACGAGGGTCTGGCCGTCCCAGGCCAGGTCCGTGGAGGACTCGCCCTGCCCGGCGGCGGCGTAGACGTAGGCGGCCAGCCCCCGGGCCGAGGAGGAGCGGGCCAGCAGCTCACGGTCCTCGGCCCGCCCCACCGTGATGGGCGAGCCGGAGAGGTTGACCAGGACCGTCGCCCCGGCCAGCGCCGCCACGGAGGAGGGCGGGACGGGCACCCACATGTCCTCGCAGACCTCGACGTGGAAGGTCAGGCCGGGGACGTCCTCGACCTCGAACAGGAGGTTCGCCCCGAAGGGGACCCGGGCGGCCGTTTCAGGACAACCAGAGCCGTCGGCGCTCTCGGTCCTCTCAGCGCCGTCGGAACCGCCGTGCACGCCGGGCAGCTCGATGCTCTCCACCCCGGCGGGCAGGGCGTCGCCGGGGGCGAAGTGCCGCTTCTCGTAGAACTCCCGGTAAGTGGGCAGGTAGGACTTGGGGGCGACACCGCGCACCCGCCCGCCCTGGATGACCAGGGCGCAGTTGTAGAGGCGGTCGCCCAGGCGCAGGGGGGCGCCGACGACGAGGGCGGTCAGGAGGTCGGCGCTGGCGGCGCGCAGGGTCTCGATGGCGGCGAGCACGTCGGACAGCAGGACGTCGGACAGCAGGAGGTCGTCGATGGCGTAGCCGGTCAGGCACAGCTCGGGGAAGGCGGCCAGGCAGACGCCGTCCTCGGCCAGGGTACGGGCCTGCTCGATGATGGCGGCGGCGTTGGCGGCCGGGTCGACGGGCACCACCGGCAGGGTGACGGCGGCGACGCGGGCGAAGCCCTGGTCGTAGGCGGAGAGGAACTCGATGTCGGTCGCTGGAGCAGTCACGGCGTTGGTTGCGGCGTCATTCACGGTGTCGGTCACGGCTCGATCCTCCCATCGACGGCGCCTTCCCGCGAAGCCGCCGCCCCCGTGTCACGGCCGGGAACGCTGCCTGCTCCAGGCTCCGGCCGATGGGCGCCGCCACGCACTGCGCCCGCCGCGTCACCCGTGGAACCGGGGGTAGCGAGGCGGGCGCAGCCCATCGCTCACGCGTGGACCCGAGGCGCCGCCTGGAACCGATGGCAGCAAGGACGGGCATGCGTCAGGAGAAAACGAGTGATGGACAGACGGCAGGAGAGAAGCATTGAGGAGAGCGAAGAGACAGCCATCACCTTTCTTTCTACGAGGCCGAAGACGTCGACGTCCTCGGCCGATGTCGGTAGTCGTGAGTCTGGTACGGGTCGTGTTACCGAAGCGCTAAAGGTCTCCGGAGGACTGTCACGGCCCGGGCCAGTCGGCTCGGACCCGCCCGGGCAGGCTGAGAACAGTCAGTACTGGGCGGGGGCGGGCTCGTCGAGCATGAGGCACCAGGCTCCGACGTAGACCAGGAACATGGGGCCGGGAAGGAAGCCGGCCAGGATCACCCCGACGCGCACCGCGGTCACCGGCATGTTCCAGGCCTCGGCCAGACCCCCGCAGACACCACCGAGAATGCGGTGCTCACGGGAACGGCGGGGCAGGGAGTCACGGAAACGGAAGAACTCGCCCGTCCGACCGGAGGCGGTGCCCCCGCCCTCGGAGCGGGCGGACTGGCTGAACTGACCGGGGTACTGCTGCTGCGTCATGGCAACAGTCTGGACGATGAGGCCCGCCACCGACTATCGGGGAGCACCCTGAGAAGTCCCCGATGCTGATCGGGAATGACCCCGGGTGCTTGCCCGACGTCGAGGGGCCGCGTAACTTATTACCGGCGCTAACGCGCGTTATCGGATCGGCGTGGGAAACGGGGCGGCAGCCCCTGAGCACCACCCCGACCCGCAACGGCGCCCGCCCTCGTTCACGCCGAGCCCGCTTCCCGGAGGACAGCACATGAGTCGGACCACCCGAGCACTCAGCGCCCTGACCGCCTTCTGCCTGCTGGCAGCCGCCTCTACGCTGACCTCCATGCCCGCAGCCGCCTCCGGCCAGGCCCGACCGGCCTCCGTCACACCGAACGCACCAGCTGCACCGGCGCCGCCGAAGGCCGACCAGTCCGGCGAGCGGTGGCGCCCGCAGAGCCACTACACCCCCCAGAAGAACTGGATGAACGACCCCAACGGACTCGTCTACTACGACGGCGAGTACCACATGTTCTACCAGTACAACCCCGAGGGCTCGGACTGGGGCAACATGTCCTGGGGCCACGCCGTCTCCAAGGACCTGGTCCACTGGCAGGAGCTGGGGGTGGCGATCCCGCACACCTCGCAGTACGGGGTGTTCTCCGGATCGGCGGTCATCGACACCAAGAACACCTCCGGCCTGGGCAGCCCGGACAACCCGGCCATGGTCGCGGTGTGGACGCGGGCCGATGTCGGCGGCAACCAGTCCCAGTCCCTGGCCTACTCCACGGACAAGGGCCGCACCTGGAACCTGTACAACAACGGGGACCCGGTCCTGGACATCGGCTCCAAGGAGTTCCGCGACCCGAAGGTCTTCTGGGACCAGACCTCCGGACGCTGGACCATGGTGGTCTCCCACGCCACCGAGCACCGGGTCTCCTTCTACTCCTCCCCCGACCTCATCCACTGGACCGAGCAGTCCAGCTTCGGCGGGGAGGGCATCACCTCAGCCGTGTGGGAGTGCCCGGACTTCTTCCCGCTGCCGGTCGACGGCAGCTCCAAGGAGGTCAAATGGGTCCTGGTGGTCACGGTGGCCGACTCCGCCCAGTACTTCGTGGGCAGTTGGGACGGCACCACCTTCACCCCCGACGAGATTCCCCACTACACCGGCGATGAGGGCACGACCCTGGCCGACTTCGAGAACGGCTACGCCGGTTGGAAGGCCGACGGCGCCGCCTTCGGCTCGGGCCCGGCCACCGGGGACCTGCCCGGCCACCAGGGCAAGGCCTACGTGGACTCCTTCGGCAGTGGCGATGCCGACACCGGCACGCTGACCTCGGATGAGTTCACGGTCTCCTCGTCCTACATCAACCTGCGCACCGCCGGCGGCAAGCACCCCTACAACCCGCAGGCCACCGGCGACAACGGCGGCGGCAGGCTCCTGGCCGGCTTCGACGGCTCCTGGGAGGGCTGGACCGTGGAGGGCAACGCCTTCGGGGCCACGCCCCCTCAAGGCGCTACCCCCGGCCAGCAGCCGCTGGTCAACCACTCCAGCGCCGGGCTGCTCAACACCTATCTCGACGCCGCCACCGGGCAGGGCTCGGACGCCACTACCGGCACCGCGACCTCGCCGACCTTCACCATCGACTCCGCCTACCTCAACCTCCTCATGGGCGGCGGCAACAACCCGCGCCCCGAGGGCGGCGCCGACGGGGGCTCCGGGGTGAGCGTCGTCGAGCTGGTCGTCGACGGCAAGGTGGTGCGCTCGGCCACCGGCCGCAACCTGGAGGAGCTCAACTGGCAGAGCTGGGACGTCAGCGATCTCAAGGGCAAGTCCGCCCAGATCGTCGTCACCGACACGGCCACCGGCCCCTGGGGACACATCCTCCTGGACGAGGTGCGCGCCTCGGACAAGAAGGCCTCCCCCATCGCGGACAACACCTCCGTCAACCTCGTCGTGGACGGCAAGGTCGTCGCCTCCGCCACCGGCAACAACTCCGGGACCCTGGAGTGGACGAGCATGGACGTGGCGGCCTACAAGGGCCGCAAGGCCCGGCTCGTCATCGAGGACCACAACGGCAACGCCGAGGACTGGGGCCACCTCATGGTCGACCAGATCCTCCAGTCGGACACGAAGGCCTTCTCCGGGGCCGACGTCGTCCCGCGCCTGGACTACGGCAAGGACTACTACGCGGCCGTCACCTGGGACAACGTCCCCAACGGCAAGCGCTACCAGGTGGGCTGGATGAGCAACTGGGCCTACGTGCACGACCTGCCCACCACCACCTGGCGCACCGCCATGTCCACGGTGCGCGAGATGGGACTGACCCGGGTGAACGGCAAGCTACGCCTGACCGCTCAGCCCGTCACCGCCCTGGAGTCCCTGCGCACCGGCCAGGAGCTCACCCGGAAGGACACCGACATCCCTGCGGGCGACACCTCCCTCGGCCAGGCCGCTCAGGGCACCTCCCTGGACATCAGCGTGGACCTGAGCCCTGGCGCCTCCTCCTTCGCCGGTATCAAGGTGCTCGACAACGGCGAGCAGTACACGCTCATCGGCTACGACTCCCAGGCCAAGCAGCTCGTCGTCGACCGCACCCACTCCGGGGTCACCGACTTCTCCCCGAAGTTCCCGGCCCGGTCCACCGCGCCGTTGTCACCGGACAGCAAGGGACAGCTCCACCTGCGCATCATTGTTGACGCCCACTCCGTGGAGGTCTTCGCGGCCGACGGCACTCCGGTCATCACCCAGACCGTCTACCCCGAACAGGACGCCACGGGGGTCTCGCTCTACGCCGAGGGAAGCACGGCGCATCTGGGTTCCCTGAGCCTGTGGCACCTGGGTTCCGTCCAGGACGCCGGCGCCCCGGCCGAGGGCCCCGACTCCCCCGGGGCCGGCAAGCCCGCCGTCCAGGGGCCGGCCCGCGGCCAGGCGAAGGCGGCTGCGGCGTCGGCGAGCCCCACCGCCGCTGCGGCAGGCAAGAGTGCCTCCGCCCGGTTCCCGCTGGCCCGCACCGGCACCTCCCTGACCCTGGGCGCCCTGGGTGCTGCCGCCGCCGCGACCGGCGCCTACACGCTGCGCCTGCGCCGTCGGCACTCCTGAGCGGCAGCGCCTCCCTCACGGCCGGGGACCTTCCCCTGCGGTCGGGGACATTCAACGCCGTCGGGGACATTTCGGTGCGGCCGGAGACGTTCGACGCCGTCGGGGACCGGAATCCTGTCCCCGACGGCGCAGCATGTCCCCGCCGGGAAGGTTCCGCACCCGTACGCGCACAATGTCCCCGGCCGCGGACCCGGCCGGCCACGTCAGGCGGTACTGGATCGGCTGCATCGGGCAGTACGCGGCCGCAGAGGCGGTGAGACGCACCGTCAGGCCGAGGAGCGACGGATGATCGTGCCCGGCAGGAGCGTCTCAGCGGGCACCTCCTCGCCCTCCATGAGGGCCAGCAGGTGGGAGACGGCCACCTGCCCCATCTCCTCGAAGGGCAGCGCAACCGTCGTCAGAGCCGGATGGACCTGGTCGGCGATGAGCTCCTGGTCGTCAATCCCGATGACGGCCACGTCCTCACGCACCCTCAGCCCCTGTTCACGGATCGCGGCATAGGCCCCCATCGCCATGCGGTCGTTGCCGCACACCAGCCCGGTCAGCCAGGGGTGATCCGTCAGGAGGCGGGAGGCGGCCGCGTAGCCGTCCCGGGTGGTGCCGTGGCCGACGGCCACGTGAACGGTGCTCCAGGGGATGCCGGCCTGCTCCAGGTAGCTCCGGCAGCCGACGCGCCGCCCCGGGGCGGCCTCACCGTCGTTGGGGTCGAGCTCGATGACGCCGATGTCGCGGTGGTGGCCCTCCAAGAGCGCCTGCGCGGCCAGGCGTCCCATCTGCTCCTCGTCGGGGCGCACGCAGGGAAGGCCGGAGACCGGGTCGATGCAGTGGACCAGGACGGTGGGGATCTCGCGGGCCTGCGCCGGCATGCGAACCCGGCAGTTCCAGCCGGTGGCGTAGATGATCCCCTCAACCCGGGACTTCAGCAGCGTCTCGAAGGGCTCGCCATCCACGGTGGCCTCCGTCGAGGTCGGCACGATGAACAGGGTGTAGCCGGCGGCCCGGACGCTGTCCTGGATCCCGCGGATCGTGGCGGCGGCGAAGGGACTGGTGACGATCTCGGAGACCAGGCCGATGAGGGAGGACCGGCGCGAAGCCAGAGCCCGCGCCCCGCCGTGCGGGCGGTACCCGAGCTCGGCAGCCACCTGCTGGACGCGCTCACGGGTCTGCGGTGGGATACGAGCCCCGTCACGGTTGTTGAGCACGAAGGACACCGTGGTGCGCGAGACGCCGGCCGCCTTGGCCACGTCCGCCATCGTGGTCCTGTAGGTGTCGCCCACCCGCTCTCCTCCCGGCCCCTCCGACTGCGCCGCCACCTGCACACCCCGTTGGGTTCCGGCACGTGCACCACCTGGCGTCCTGACGGCAGTCTGCCAGGACGACGGCGCAGCACATAACCCCGAGCGCCGGCAGGCGGGTCATGAGGCAGCGCGCCCAGCGCCTGTGCGCCGCGCCACCCTCCGGTTAGGCTATTTCTCATGACGACCTCCCCCACTCCCAACTTCACGGTGCGCGCTGTCCTGTGGGACATGGACGGCACCCTCATGGACTCCCAGCCCTTCTGGGACGAGGCATTCATCCACCACTGCCAGGCCCTGGGCGGCGACCCGCGCCCCGAGCTCGTCGCCCAGATGACGGGAGCCTCGATCCGTCAGGCCCGCGAGCTCATTGCCGCCACCGGCGCCACCCGCTCCTGGGACGATCCGGCCACGCAGGAGGTCTTCGAGGCGATCGCGCACGACGTCGAGGCCTCCGTGAGCGCCGCCCCTCCCCTGCTGCCCGGGGCGCTGCGGATCACCTCGGCGCTGTCGGAGGTGGGGCTGGCCCAGGGAATCGTCTCGGCCTCACCACGCCCGATCGTCGAGAAGGTGGCCTCCGCGCTCGGCGACGTCTTCGCCGTCCTGGTCACCGGTGACGACGGCGTCGGCGCCAAGCCCGATCCGCTGCCCTACGCCACGGCGGTCGAGCGCCTCGACCTGCGCCCCCAGGACTGCGTCGTCGTCGAGGACTCCCCCACGGGGGCGGCCTCGGCCCGGGGCAACGGGATCCACGTCGTGCAGATCGGGACGACCAAGCACTTCCCGGCCGACCCCGGCCTCGTCGTCGTCCCGGACCTGGCCTCGATCACCCCGCACCTGCTGCTGTGGGCGGACCGCTGAATCGGTCCGGAATCAGGCGGGCCACCCGCTCACGACCGGTACCCGAGGACAGGACCGGCTCGGGAACACGAGGTTCCCGAGCCGGATGGGATGGATAGGGATTCTGATGAGGATTCGTGGAGGCGCCGAGCCCAGGGCGACGCGGCGCCTCTGACCGTCAGGCGGCCTTGGGGCGCTGGGGGGTCTCCGGGGTCTCCTGGACCTCCCACTGGCTGCGCAGGCAGTCGGCGTAGAGGCGGATCTCCGCCACCAGGTCGGTGGACAGGGACTCCGCAGCGGCCGTCCCGGGCGTCGTCGAGCACAGCCACTGCAGCTGGAGGCCATCGATGAGGGCGACCAGGCTGCGCGCCACGAGGCGCGAGGGCATCTTCGGGTCCACGAGCCCGGCGGTCTTGCCGGCCTCGAAGCTTGACTCGAAGCGCTCGACGGCGCTGTTGAGGTGGTTGGCCATCCACTGGTGCGCGGGGTGCTCGGCATCAAGGACCGAGACCGCCGTCGCGGTGTAGATCGCCGTGAGGTCCCGGTGGGCGACGTTGCGCTCGAGCAGCTCGATGTAGCGCTCCAGCAGGGCCCAGGGGTTGCCGTCCAGGTCGGAGGCACCCGCGACGTCGAGGGTGTCCAGGTTGCCGATGGTGTCGACGGGTGCCTCAGCGGTGTCGCCCTCGACGGCCGGGGACTCCACGAGAATGCTCAGGGCGTCCTCGCGGTCACGGCGCTCCAGCACCTTGCAGAAGAGCTCGTCCTTGGAGGAGAAGTGGTGCAGGAGTCCGGCCTTGGAAATGTCTGCCGCGTTGGCGATGTCGGCCAGGGAGGTGCCGGCATACCCGTGCTCTCCGAAGAGAACCACGGCTTCATTGAGGATGCGTGCTCGCTTGTCCTCGCTGCCCGCTCGGGGGCGCCCGGGTCCGCGCCGCCTAGCCGGGGCAGCTTGGGGCGAAGTCGGGGTACTGACAGTGTTCATGGCGGCATCATGGCACCTTCCAGTAAGGGAATTGCAAGGCAGAAAGGCCCTCATCGGAATAATCCGCTCAAGTGTGACCTCCACGTGCCCTCCCCGTGACGTGAGTGACGACTTGGTCTCGGTTTTCACACAATTAACCAGCTCCTACCAGCACAGAGTTCCCCGACCGCGCGGTCTGTTGGGGCTGCTGGGATTGCTGGCCGCCACAACCTCCCGTCGTCACCCAGGCTCTTTTGTGATTTCATCCAGGTTCGCGGTGCAGCACCGCATTGGTCACAGTTGCATAACACTTACGAGATTCTTGTTTCCGGTTCAAATACATTCCGCGAACCTCCCTGACAGCCGGCCACCAGCCTCCACCAGGAGCCATCGAGGCGCATCGTGTACGCATGCACATGCACACTCAGTGCATTACACTCACTCCATGACTGTTCTTGCCGGCCTGCTCGACCAGCTCGACCTCAGCGACGAGGACCTCGCGGACGCGATGCGCGAGGCCACTGCCCGCACGTCGCAGGGCGGCGTCGGCCCGGTGTCCGCCGGCATGACCGACTTCCTGGCCCGAACCACCCCTCGCAGCCGCAGCAGGTCCACAGCCCGCACAGTGGAGCGCATCCTGTCCGATCGCACGTACGCCGAGCAGCTCACCGCCCAGCATGAGGCCGTCCAGGCGGCCTGCACGCTGGCGCGCTCTCTGAGTACCCGCCAGGTCGCCACCCTCCTCGGCCGGACAACGACGACGATCACCCGCGCGGCCGGGCGCACCCTCTACGCCTACCGCGAGGGGCGGTCGCTGAGATTCCCCACGTGGCAGTTCCATGAGGGCCGCCCGATCCCGGGCCTGGCAACGGTGGTGCCCACCCTGCGCGAGGGGCTGACGCCGGCCACCATCGAGGCGCGGATGACGACGTCGGATCCCGAGCTGCTCGACGGGGCGACACCCGCGCAGTGGTTGATCGCCGGCGGGGACCCGGCGGCGGTCGTCCAGCAGCTCTCGGATGCGGACCACCGGTGAGTCCCCGACCGAAGAATCCTTCGCAGCCGCCGTCGACGCTCCACACCCGCCCGGAGGACATCGTGACGGTGGAGCACGCTGAGCTCGCCCGCGTCGCCTTCGCGCTCAGCCCTCACCCCCTGCCGTGGGGCGAGCTGCGGACCTGGGGGCCGCACCCGCGATGCCGCTGGGATCCGCACCCGCTGCCGACGGAGGAGCATCCGGAGCACGGGGTCCTGTACACCGCCGGTGACCTACTTACGTGCGTCGCGGAGGTCTTCGCCGATACCCGCGTCATCGACACGCGCAGCGATATGCCTCTTCTGCAGGTCTGGGAGGCGACTCGTCCGCTGCGTCTGCTCGATCTCACCAGCACCTGGGCGCTGCGCAACGGAGCCTCGGTCAGCCTCGACAGCGCCCTGCGCTCGACGTGCCGAGCCTGGGCGCGAGCCATCCGGATTCAGCTGCCCGACATCGACGGTCTGCGCGCCCGCTCGACGATGACCGGGGGCGAGATGACAGTTCTGTTCTCCCCCGCGCGCAACAGCCTGCCGACCCTGCCCCGAGACACCGCCCCGCTGGCCGACGCCACGCTCTACGCCCTGCTGGAGACGCTCGCCCCCGAGTTCGGCTACGAGATCGTCTGAGGCTCACCCGGCGGCGCGCGGCCGGAGGCACCGAGAAGCCTGCTGGACGCCGATCACACGGCCTCCCAACGACGTCTCGACGCCGCGTGTGACCTTGGGCGCGCAGGGGTGCCTCCCGGCGGGTTGGTCGGGCGCACGCCCCTACGATGGTCGTATGCGTCCCTCGACCCCGCAGCCGCCGCGGCGCCCCTCCCGCCCCGGCCGCGCCTCGTCGTCGGCATCTGGACGCCGTCGAACATCCGCCGGGCACCGACGCAGCCCTGAGGGCCGGCCCTCCCCGCAGCGCCCTTCGTCGGACGCGCCCGATCCCGCCAGCCGGCGAGCCCTCACCATCGCCCGCCGGGAGCGACGTCGGCGTCGCGCCCGCAACCGGCTCCTGTACGGCACGACCTTCGTTGTGGCACTGGTCCTGATCGTCATCGGACTACGGGTCTGGGGGCTGCACCCCGGTTTCGCCCTGCCGCTGGGCTCCTCCGCACGCCAGTCCTCAACCCCGGCCAAGGCCACGGCCCAGCCCTCCGCTCGGGCGTCCGCCAGCCGCGCGGCCTCGCCGTCGGCCTCGGCCACCCCCTCCGCCTCATCGACGCCGTCGGCCTCGGCGCTGCCGTCCCCGCAGCTGGACTCCGAGGGCTTCGCGCACTCCGGCGCCGTCGGCAACGGCAGCTGGACCATCGCGCCGGCCGTGCCCGTCGCCCGCCCCGCGGCCGCCACCGTCTACCGCTACGTGCTGCGGGTCGAGGGCGGCACACATGTCGACGCCGCGGCGGCGGCCCCCATCGTGGAGCGCATCCTCAATGACGAGCGCGGCTGGCCCACCGCGCAGAACACCTCCTTCCAGCCGGTGGCCGACCCCGCGAGCGCAGACTTCACCTTCAACATCGCCACGCCGCCCAGCGCCGACGCCCTGTGCTCACCGCTGGACACCGGCGGCATGTGGAGCTGCCGCAACGGGAACAACGTGGTCATCAACTCCGACCGGTGGAACTGGGGCGCCGTCACCTACCCCGACGTCGACTCCTACCGCACCTATGTCACCAACCACGAGGTGGGCCACTTCCTCGGTCACGAGCACGAGTTCTGCGCCGGGGCCGGCCTCAAGGCCCCGCTCATGGCTCAGCAGAGCCACGACCTGGCCGGCGGCTGCGTGTACAACGCCTGGCCCACCCAGGACAACCAGCCCGGCTGAGGCGCGCGACGCCGCCGGCAGCATGCGCTGGCAGCACGAAGGGGGCGGGCCCACCACTTCGGGTGGGCCCGCCCCCATCACTGGCCGGTTACCGGCCTATCACAGCCTCTGCTCCAGGCGGTCGGCTCGGTCGGGTTCCGGGATCAGGCCGGCGACGCCGCCGAGGAGGCCGACGGCAGGTGCGCCTCACCCTCGGCCCGCAGCGTGAGCCCCTCGGAGCCGTCAACCTTGTCGACGACGACCTTCTGCCCGTCGAGGACCTCCCCGGCCAGCAGCATGCGGGCCAGGCGGTCGCCGATCTCGCGCTGGACGAGGCGGCGCAGCGGCCGGGCCCCGTAGGCGGGGTCGTAGCCCTCGTCGGCCAGCCAGCTGCGGGCGGCGTCGGTGACCTCCAGGCTCAGGCGCCGATCCGTCAGGCGCTTGGCGATGCGCGCCAGCTGGATCTCGACGATCTCACCCAGCTCCTCCTTGGAGAGGGCCTCGAAGATGATGATGTCGTCGAGGCGGTTGAGGAACTCCGGCTTGAAGGAGGCCTGAACCACGCTCATGACCTCGTTGCGCTTCTCCTCGGGACTGGTGAGCGGGTCGGTGAGGAACTGGCTGCCCAGGTTCGAGGTGAGCACGAGGATGACGTTGCGGAAGTCGACCGTGCGCCCCTGGCCGTCGGTGAGGCGGCCGTCGTCGAGCACCTGCAGGAGGATGTCGAAGACCTCGGGGTGGGCCTTCTCGACCTCGTCGAGCAGGACCACGGAGTAGGGCCGACGCCGCACGGCCTCGGTGAGCTGGCCGCCCTCCTCGTAGCCGACGTACCCGGGAGGGGCGCCCACGAGGCGCGCCACGGAGTGCTTCTCGGAGTACTCGGACATGTCGATGCGCACGATGGCGCGCTCGTCGTCGAAGAGGAACTCGGCCAGGGCCTTGGCCAGCTCGGTCTTGCCCACGCCCGTGGGGCCCAGGAAGAGGAAGGAGCCGGTAGGGCGGTCGGGGTCGGAGATGCCGGCCCGCGAGCGGCGCACCGCGTCAGCCACGGCGGCCACGGCGGCCTTCTGCCCGATGAGGCGCTCACCGATGACGTCCTCCATGGTCAGGAGCTTCTCGGTCTCCCCCTGGAGGAGCTTGCCCACGGGGATGCCGGTCCAGGAGCCCACGACCTCGGCGATCTCGGGGGCGCCGACCTTCTCGGCGATCATCGGCTCGCCGGCGGTCTGCTCGGCGGCGTCGTCGGCGGCCTCGGCCTCGCGGATCTGGCGCTCCAGGGCGGGCATGTCGCCGTAGCGCAGGCGGCCGGCCTCCTCGAAGTTGCCCTCGCGCTCGGCCAGGTCGGCGCGGGTACGCATCTCATCCAGGGCGGCGCGCAGTTCACCGACCCTGTTGTGGCCGGCCTTCTCGGCCTCCCAGCGGGCGTTGAGCGAGGCCAGTTCCTCGGAGGCGTCGGCCAGCTCGGCGCGCAGGCGCTCCAGGCGGTCGACGTCAGCCGGGTCGGCCTTGGCGACGTCCTCGATGGACTCGTCCAGATAGGCCTCCTCCATGCGCATGCGGTCCACGCGGCGGCGCAGCTCGTCGATCTCGACGGGGCTGGAGTCGAGCTCCATGCGCAGCCGGGAGGCGGCCTCGTCGACCAGGTCGATGGCCTTGTCGGGCAGCTGGCGACCGGTGATGTAGCGGTCGGAGAGGGTCGCGGCCGCCACGAGGGCGCCGTCGGAGATGGTCACCTGATGGTGGGCCTCGTACTTGGGGGCGATGCCGCGCAGGATGGCCACGGTGTCCTCGACGCTGGGCTCACCGACGAAGACCTGCTGGAAGCGGCGCTCCAGGGCGGGGTCCTTCTCGATGTTCTCGCGGTACTCGTCCAGGGTGGTGGCACCCACCATGCGCAGCTCGCCGCGAGCCAGCATGGGCTTGAGCATGTTGCCGGCGTCCATGGCGCCCTCGGAGCCGCCGCCGGCGCCGACGACGGTGTGCAGCTCATCGATGAAGGTGATGACCTCGCCGTCGGAGTCCTTGATCTCCTTGAGGACCGCCTTGAGGCGCTCCTCGAACTCACCGCGGTACTTGGCGCCGGCCACCATCCCGGACAGGTCCAGGGAGATGAGGCGCTTGCCGCGCAGGGACTCGGGGACATCACCGGCCACGATGCGCTGGGCCAGGCCCTCGACGACGGCGGTCTTGCCCACACCCGGCTCCCCGATGAGGACGGGGTTGTTC
>NZ_KV789151.1:52332-56259 GCF_001807465.1 Actinomyces sp. HMSC08A09
GAGGACGGGGTTGTTCTTGGTGCGCCGGGACAGGACCTGCACGACGCGGCGGATCTCGGCGTCGCGGCCGATGACCGGGTCGAGGCGGCCCTCCCGGGCGGCCTCGGTGAGGTCGGTGCCGTACTTCTCGAGGGTCTTGTAGGTGCCCTCGGGGTTGGCGGAGGTGACCCGCGAGGAGCCGCGGACCTGGGGCAGGGCCTCGATGAGGGCCTCCGGGGTGGCGCCGGCGTCGGCCAGGATGCGGGCCACGGTGGGGGCGGAGCCGGAGGTGTCGCCCTTGGCCAGGCCGATGAGCAGGTGCTCGGTGGAGATGTACTCGTCGGACAGCTCCTTGGCGACCGTCGAGGCGGCCTCCAGGGCGGCCAGCAGGGAGCGCGAGGGCTGAGGCTGGGTCATGGAGGAGCCCGAGGAGGTGGGCAGCTGGGTGAGGATGCGGCGCGCGGAGGCGCCAACGGCCTGGCGGGCCGCCGCGTCGGGGCAGACCGCGGCCAGGAGTCCGGCGGCGACGCCGTCGGGCTGGGAGAGGAGCTCAACGAGCAGGTGCGCGGGCTCGATCTGGGGGTTGCCGGCCGCGGCGGCGGCCTGCATCGCCCCAGAGATCGCCTCCTGCGACTTGGTGGTGTAGTTGGTGTCCATGCGGATCTCCTTCAGAGGTAGTGACGTGTTGCGTCTTCTGGTCACCACAACCTTCGCAGAGTTGAGTCTATTCCACTCAACTTCTGAGACCGGCAGTGACGTGGACTACTCCTTGGGGCGCTGCAGGAGACACTCCGCCGGTCATCGCGCCGACCTGCAACATGCCAACCAACCGCTTGAAACACCGTTGTTCCACGACGCCGCTATGGTCACATCACGACCCTGCCCTCACCCCGGAGACCTCATGAGAACCACGCGCGCCACCCTGGCCCTGGCCACCATCCTCATTCTGGCGGGCTGCTCGCAGACCAGCCCCTCATCGGCGGGCTCGGCCGCAGCGACAGCGACCGGATCGGGCCCCGCGGCCGCGGCGACGTCGTCGAGCGGGGGCGGCGCGAGCGCCTCCGCCAGCACGACCCCCTCCATCCCGGCGGGGCACCAGGCGGTCACCGCACCGACATCCGGCCTCACCTTCGCGATTCCCGAGGACTGGGAGGACCTCAACGCTCTTCCCGAGGCCCAGAAGGCGCTGCTCGCCCGGGCCCAGGGGGTGGACCCCTCCACCCTCACCCAGCGCCTGAGCAGCACCGACGCCTTCTACGGCCGGTTCTCGCAGAACGGTGGCCTGTCCTTCAACAGCGTCGCGGTCGCCAAGGAGGCCGAGACCTCCTCCACACCCCCGTCCCAGGCGAGCCTGGACGAGATCATCACCCGACAGGGAGGCACGCCGACGGGCTACTCCACCAAGCCGTCCACCTACGGGCAGGCCGCCGTCGACACCTCCACCGCGCAGGTTCAGGGCACCCAGACGGCCGGTGCGGTAGTCGCCGTTCCGACGTCGTCGGGCACCTACGTGCGCATCGCTGTGACGGCCGGCAGCGCCGAGGAGGTCGACACCATCGTGTCCACCATCCTGACGACGGCCCACTGACGGGCAGAGGCGACAGCGAGCCTGTCACGGCGCAGTGACCGCGAGCCCTCCTTCAGTCCACGATGGGGAAGCATCCCCATCGTGCGTTCCCACCAGAACGTGATGCCCTAGGGAGCACACTCGCACTCACACACTGGAGCATCATGAAACCCGTACGCACCGCTGCGACCCTGCTGGCCGGCCTCGCCCTGACAGCCGCCCCCATTCTGACCGCCTGCTCTCAGAGCACTGAGGGCTCCGACTCCTCCAAGTCGGCCGCCTCCGACAGCTCGGCAGAATCGGACAAGGGCGACGACAAGGACAGTGACACCAAGGACAGCAAGAAGGATGCCGAGGCGGACAAGACCAACAAGGGCGACGACAAGGCCTCCGCCAGCGCCTCGGCCAGTGCCACGCAGAGCGACCTCCCCAAGGCGACGCCCGCGGGCTATCAGGAGGTCACCGCCCCCACCGTCAACCTCACCTTCGCGGTGCCCGAGGGCTGGCAGGCCACCCCCCTGGACGAGACATCCGACATCTACTACAAGGCCCCCGACGACGGCTTCACCCCTTACCTCGGCAACGCCAACGTCTCCAAGACCACCATTCCCGCCACCAAGCCCCTGACCGAGGCCGAGCTGAGCCCCGCCCTCACCTCGATCCCCGGAGCGACCTCGACCGGCTACTCCACCGAGCAGACCGCCAATGGCGAGGCGGCCGTGCTCAACTACACCGCGAACATCGGGGGCCAGACGATCAACGGCGCCCTCATCGCAACCCCCACCAAGGAGAAGGGGAAGTACGCCATCATCTCCGTCAACGCCGGTTCCAGCGGTCAGTCCATCGATGAGCTGAAGACAACCATCCTCGAGACGATCCACTGAGCACCGCACGTGTCACTCCGGGCGGAGACTTTCTCTCATGTCCGGGCCTGCGTGGGAGGGGACATGCCACGCAGCCGGGGGCTTTCTCGTGCGGCCGGGGGCATTCGACGCCGTCGGGGACAGCAATCCCGTCCCCGCACGCGCAGGATGTCCCCGGCCGGAAGTTTCCGCACCCGACCGCGCGCAACGTCTCCCATCGCGTGCAATGCCCCCGCCGCGCACCACCTCCCCGGCAGTACGCACAACCTCCACCTGACGCCGTCGGCAATGGCTGAACGACAGAACCCCACCCCGGATGAATGCTTGACACGGGCGAACCTCCAAGCGCAACATATCGACTATCGATACATCGTTAATCGATATGGAGTGTCATCATGACGACCAGCACTGAAGCCGACTCGGACACCATCCCCGGCACCGACCTCGACGGCGGGGTGACCGCCGACCAGTCCCCAGCGGATGACGCCGGAGTCACCCCCGGTGCCGACGCCGGCGTCGGCACCGGCAGCCTGGCCTTCACCTCATTCCTGGTGTTCCTGCTGTGCCTGTCCCCCTTCTACACGCTCGGCTCTAACCTGTGGGGCCTCATCGACGGCCGCGGACTGCTGCTGGAGTTCACCGACAGCGACCCCGCCTTGGACCAGCAGTTGTCCTTCAAGCACGCGACGATGGAGATGCTCGGCGGCTACTCGGTGAGCCACGGGATTCTGCATGGGATGTCCGGCGGCGCGCGTTTCCTCGTCGGCCTGGTTATCGTCATCCACCTCCTCCTCATCGCGGCCTGCGCCGTGGCCTTCGTCCGGTTCATCGCCGCGATCCGCCCGAACCGAGCAGGATTCGTCGACCACCTCTTCACTCGGGGCGGTCACCTGTTCTGGCTGCTCTTGGGACAGCAGCTGAGCGCCTTGGCTCTGCACATCTCAGGCATGGCGATCTCGGACGAGTACCTCACCGGCGCCCGAGCAGACGGAGAGCTGACCGGGTTCATCCCCACCGGCAACGACATCCCGACCCTCAAGAGCATCATCATCCTCATCCTCGCCATGCATTTGCTACTCGCCCTGCACCGCGTGTACCAGCGCGCCGGCAGGCTGGCCGCGGAGAACACCGTGCTGCGCGAGGAGACCGAGGGGCTCGTGTGAGTCGCGTCGTCTGCCACCTCGATGAACTGCTGGCCGCCCGCGGGATGACGCTCGTGGAGCTCTCCGAGAAGGTCGGGGTCACCACCGTCAACCTCTCCGTGCTCAAGAACGACCGCGCCAAGGCCATTCGCTACTCCACACTCTGCGCCATCTGCGAGGCCTTGGGGTGCTCGGTCGGAGAGCTCCTGGAGGTCGTGTCGGACTGACCCGCCCAGTACGCGTCCCCGGCGCCCCTCCCGGCGCCAGTCCTCGCCGTCGGGGACACTCCGCGCGGCCGGGGACTTTTCCTTCCAGCCGGGGGCTGCGCGGGAGGGGGCACTCCACACGGCCGGGGACTTTTCCTTCCAGCCGGGGG
>NZ_KV789151.1:56279-68407 GCF_001807465.1 Actinomyces sp. HMSC08A09
CCGTCCCCGCACGCGCAGGATGTCCCCGCCGGGACGATTTTGCACCCGACCGCGCGCCATGTCCCCAGCCACGGGGAGGACGTAGGCTCGACGTCGATGACCGCACCGCTCCGCCGTAGCCCTCACCCCGACGGGCCCTCCACGAGTGTCGATGAGGCCACCGCGGCTGCCCGGCGCGACGAGCTCCTGGCCAAGGCGGCCACGCTGCCCGGCGCCTGGGCGGGGCACAAGCCCGAGTGGGACATCCCTGTCGCCTCCGTGGGCCCCCGCCTCTTCCTGCTGCTCATCCCCCACACCGACGGCCGCCTCCTGGCCAACGTCAAGCTCGACCCCGAGGACGTCGTCGCCGTGCGGGCCACCTTCGAGTGGGTGGAGCCGGGCTTTCACCAGTCCAAGCGGCACTGGGTGAGCATCGACCTCACCAGCCCGGACTACCGCGCGGACGAGGCCACCGCCATGGTCGAGGACTCCTACCGGCTCGTCCTGTCCCTCCTGACCCGCCGCGTGCGCGAGGCCGTCCTCCTGGCCGACGCCGCAGGCTCCCCCGCCCGCCCCACCTGGCAGTGGTGAAGCCCGCCGCCACTGGTGCCCAGCAGAATGGCCGGGGACATTGCGCGCGTCGGGGTGCGGATACGTCCCTACGGGGGCGTCCTGCGCGTTCGGTGACAGGATTCCGGTCCCCGACGGCGTCGATTGCCCCCGACTGGAAGGAAAAGTCCCCGGCTGCGTGGAGTGTCCCCTCCCACGCAGACCCCGGCCGCAAGAGAAAGTCCCCCGCCGCGTCAGTTGCCCCTGGCCGCACCCCAGAGGCCGAGCCGCCCTCAGATGACGCGGGTGCACAAACCTGGCACTATTCAGCCGAGGCCGTCGTCATCCGACGTCTGGCCACCCGAGGGAAGGAGACACAGATGGGACTTGATGACCTGGCGAAGAAGGCCGGTGACGCTCTCAGCTCCGACAAGGCCGAGGCGATCAGCGACAAGGCGCTGGACGCCGCAGCCGGTGCTGCCAAGAAGGCGACCGGCGGCAAGTACGACGACAAGATCGACGCCGCCCGCGACGCCGTCGACGGCAAGCTCGGCACGGAGTGACCCGGCTGAGAGCCTGCCTACCTACAGGCACCGCGGTCTTCTGATCGCAGGAGTGAGGGCCCCGCACCATTCAGTGCAGGGCCCTCACGCGTTCCCGGCCAGCTGGGCTCTCCCCATCTCTTTCAAGCACCGGCCGCCACAGTCCGGTGCCGCCACCGCGGGGCCCAGCCGTCTCCCACCGGGACGTCTCATCCGCCTCCCCTCGGGCCGGCGGCGTTCGCCTACTGCGCGTTGAGCGCGGCGGTCGGAGGAGTGCGGGAGGCCCGAACGGCCGGGTACACGCCGGCCAGGGCGCCGATGGCGATGGTGACTCCCAGACCGCCGACGACGGCGATCACCGGCAGGCTGAAGGGCCAGCCGTTGGCGGCCGACATCCCGGCGGTCACCCCGATCCCGATGATGCACCCCAGGGCACCGCCCAGGGAGGCCAGCAGCAGCGCCTCGGTCATGAACTGCACGAGGATGTGTCCGCGCATCGCCCCCAGGGACCGCCTCAGTCCGATCTCCCGACGGCGCTCGAGCACCGAGATAATCATCGTGTTGGCCACCCCGATACCGCCGACGAGCAGGGCGATCGAGCCCACGCCCAGCAGCAGACCGGTGAAGGCCTTGTCGGCCGCGTTCTTGGCCTCCAGCGCGTCCGAGGGGCGCGAGACCTTGACCTCATTGGGGGCCTGCGGCGAGATCGACGGCGCCAGCAGCTTGCGCACTGTGGGGACGGCGGCGTCCTGGCTGCGCGTGTAGACCGTCGTCGGCTTGGCGTCGTGCCCCAGCAGGTCGCTGGCCACGCCCTGACCGATGAGGGCGGCATTGTTGAGCTCGGGAGCCAGCACCACCGGCTTGAGGATGCCGACCACGGTGAACCAGTTCCCGCCGATCCACACCTTGGTTCCCGGTGAGACGACGCCGAGGCGCTGGGCCGCCGTCTGCCCCAGGACCGTGGCCGGGTACTTGCTGGTGGCCTCGTTGAGCCAGGCGCCCTTGTCCACCTGTCCGGCCACGACGTCGAGCAGCGACTTGTCCGCGGCCAGGGTGGTGATGCCGCCCGAGGCGTTCTTGTCGATGAGCGGAGTGCGGTAAACCAGCGAGTTCTTGACCAGTCCGGTGCTCGAGGCGCTCTGGACGTTGTCGATGAGTCGGACCTTGCCGACGCTGTCCTGCGGCAGAGAGGAGGAGTTGCCGAACAGGTCCTGGCCGGCGGTGGCCGTCAGCAGGTTGGTCCCCAGCGAGTCGAGCTGGGCGGAGAGCTGGGCGCGGCTGGAGGCCGAGATGCCCACGACCGAGATCATGGCGGCGATACCGATGGCGATCCCCAGTGCGGACAGGAAGGCGCGGGTGGGGCGGGCCTTGATGCCGGTGCCTCCCAGGCGCAGCACGTCGGCCAGACGCAGCCGCGAGCGCTGGATCCGCCGGGCCGGGGCGCGGCCGGCCCGCTCGGCCGCGGACCGGTCACGCCGGTGCGTAGACGTCGTCATGGACGATCTCCTTCAGGCTTGAGTCCCCCACGATGCGGCCGTCGCGGATGGCGATCTGCCTGGGGAGCTGGGCTGCCAGCTCGTTGTCGTGGGTGATGACGATGATCGTGGTGCCTTGGGCGTGGAGCTCGTGGAGGAGCTCGACGATCGAGGCCCCGGAGGTGGAGTCGAGGTTCCCGGTGGGCTCGTCGGCCAGCAGCAGCGGGGGCTCGCCGACGACGGCCCGGGCGATGGCCACCCGCTGGCGCTCGCCGCCGCTCATCTGGTGGGGGCGGTGGTCGAGCCGGTGGGCCAGGCCGACCCGCTCCAGGGCGGCCCGGGCGCGCCGGCGCCGCTCGGAGCGGGGGATCCCGCTGTAGAGCAGGCCGTCAGCGACGTTGTCGACCGCGTTGACGCCGTCTGCCAGGTGGAACTGCTGGAAGACGAAGCCGATGCGGCTGGCCCGCAGGGCCGAGAGCTTGGCGTCGGACAGGGAGCCGACATCGACGCCGTCGATCTCGACGGTGCCGGAGCTGGGCCGGTCCAGGGTGCCGATGAGGTTGAGGAGCGTGGACTTGCCCGAGCCCGAGGGGCCGACGATGGCGACGAACTCGCCGTCGTCGATCTCCAGGCTCACGCCCGCGCAGGCGGCCACGGGCGGCTCACCGTAGGTGCGCTTCACGTCGCGCAGGGACAGGATGCGGCTCATGTCTGCGGCACCACCACTCGCTGTCCCTCGGAGATGTCCTTGCCGGAGATCTCCACGCGCCCACCGGCGAACAACCCGATGGTGACCGGCACCTTGCGGGTGGTGCCGCCGGCCTCGACGATCTCGACGCCGTACTGGTCGGCGCTCAGGGCCAGCAGGGCCCCGACCGGCACCGACAGGACGCCCGTGCGCTTCTCGCTGGGCAGGTCGACGGTGACGGAGACCTCCTGGAAGTTGGTGGTCGCCGAGGCGTCGGTGAGGGTGACGGTGATGGGGATGACCCGCTCCTTGGACTCACCCGAGCCGGAGCCGGCGCCGGACCCGGAGCCGGAGGACTTCTCGGTGGGGGTGCCCACGGAGGTGATCTTCCCGGCGGTCTTCTTGGCGTCGGGCAGCTTGATGGTCACGGCGGTGCCGGCGACGGCGAGCTTCTGGTCGGAGAGCTTGATGTTGGCGTCGACCACCTGGGTGGTGGAGGTGACGTCGAAGAGCTCGGTGTCGGCGGCGACGCGGTCCCCCACCCGGGCGGTGACCGTCCCCACGCGCAGGTCCCCGGGGGTGAAGACGATCCGTCCCAGTGGGAGGGTCCCGGTCCGGGGCAGGTCGAGGTCCTTCTGCCACTTCAGGATGGCGCTGGTGGTGGCCCAGCTGAAGTGGTCGTCGGGCTCGTAGTCGAAGTACCCCAGGTCCCGCAGGGCCGTCTCGAGCTGGCGGATGTCCTCGCCGTCCTCCATGCCGGCCTCGAAGCTGCGCCAGGCGGGCAGGTTGCCGCGCATGAGGTAGGCGGTCTCGTTGCCGGTGCGGTAGAGGACGTCGCCCTGGGTCAGGACGGTCCCGGAGGCCGGCACCTGGATGAGAACGCCCTCGAAGCCCGACTTGAACTTGCGCGAGTCGGAGTAGCGCAGGGTCCCGGACACCGAGGTCTGTCCCTGGAGGTCGCCCTTGGTGACGGTGTCGGTGGCGCCGCTGAAGGTCGACGTCGTCGGCTTGGCCTTGGCCGCGAAGGGGCCCGACCTGGAGGCGAAGGCGCCCGCACCAGCGCCCGCCGCCAGGATCGCGGCGGCCCCCATGGCCAGGAAGGCCCGGCGTCGGGTGCGGTGGGCCGTGCCCGGCTTGTCCGCGGTGCCGGTCGAGCCGTCGTCGGCCTGCGTGGAGGTGGTGGTCTGATCCATGTGTCTGCCTGTCTGAGTGTGTGTCTGCGCGGCAGCCTGGCCGCGCGAGCCTGTGGTCTGGTGGCGCCTGCAAGGGCGCGGCGTTACTTGCTCCCGACCTGGGAGAAGCACTTGTTCATGACGTCCTGGGGGATGTCACCGTTGATCTGGATGCCCTTGCCGGCCTCGGGGTCGGGCACGTCGTAGCCCTCCTTGCGCAGGCACTCGGCGGCCTTGACCAGGTCCTGCTGCGTCTCGGGCTTGGCGAGGTCCTCGGTGCCGGGGGCGGGGCCGACGATCTGCTCGCACTCCTGGGCGGCCTTGGTGGCGGCCTCGTTGTCGGGGAACTGCACGTTGCCGTTGGCGTCGGGGTCGGAGACGTCGATGCCCTTGTCGCGCATGCACTTGGCCATCTTGAGCAGGTAGTCGTCCCCGCTGGTGGCGGAGGCGGAGGCGGCCGAGTCCGCCTTCGAGCCCTGGGAGCATCCGGTCATGAGGCCGACGGCGCACACGGCGCAGGTCAGCACTGTGGCGGCGCGGGTGAGGATCCGGGTGTTGAGGGGCTGCTTCATGGGAGAGGGTCCTTTCGGCTCACGTGGGTCGGGGCGCGGTGGCGTCCGTTCGTTCGGGGAACAGCCAACCGGGAGCGGTGTTGCCACGGGGTTCACAAATTCGCTTATGTTGTGGCAACACGGGGGCTGGTTCGCTGAGGGACCAGCCGAAAGAATCCACAGTGAAGGAGGCAGGGCGATGCGCGTGCTCGTCGTGGAGGATGAGGAGTACCTGGCTGAGGCCATCGCCACCGGGCTGCGGCGTGAGGCGATGGCCGTGGACGTCGTCGGCGACGGGGCCAGCGCCCTGGAGCAGGTGGCGGTCAACGACTACGACATCATCGTCCTGGACCGGGACCTGCCCGTGGTCCACGGCGACGAGGTCTGCCGGCGGGTGGTGCGCGACCACCCCAGCACGCGGGTCCTCATGCTCACTGCGTCCCGGACGCTGGACGCGCGCGTGGGCGGTTTCGAGCTGGGGGCGGACGACTACCTCACCAAGCCCTTCGAGTTCCCCGAGCTGGTGGCCCGGCTGCGGGCCCTGGGGCGACGCAGCCAGCCGGCGCGCACCCCGGTCCTCGAGGCCCACGGGGTGCGCCTGGATCCCTTCCGCCGGGAGGTCTACCGGGACGGGCACTTCATTCACCTCAGCCCCAAGGAGTTCGCGGTCCTTCAGGTCCTCATGGAGGCCGAGGGCGGGGTGCTCAGCGCTGAGACGCTTCTGGAGAAGGCCTGGGACGCCAACGCCGACCCCTTCACCAACTCCACGCGGGTGACGATCTCCCACCTGCGTCGCAAGCTCGGTGAGCCACGGGTGATCCAGACGGTCCCCGGCGCGGGCTACAGGTTCAGCGCATGAGCGGGCAGGGGGCTGCGGGGACCCGGGCCGACGACGCGGCGCGGCCCAGCACCGACAGCTGGCCCCACGGCGCCCGTGAGGCCCACGGCGTCCGTGAGGCCCGGCCTGGCCGCACGGAGCACATGCGTCGCGCCCGGCACCTGAGTATCCGGGCCCGTCTGACCCTGACCTACGCCGGGATGGTGACGGCCGCCGGCGTGGTCCTCATCGCCCTGGTCTACTTCTACACGCGCTACGTCACGCTGAGCATCCAGATCGGCGACCCGGTCGGGGAGACCGCCGCCGTACCGGTCTCGCAGGTCGGCGAGGCCGCCAAGGTGGACACGAACCTGTTCGATCTGCTCAGCAGCATCATGCGCTCGGCCGTCGGCGCGCTGGCGCTGCTCGTGGTGCTCTCCGGGACCGTCGGCTGGATCCTGGCGGGGCGGATGCTGCAGCCGCTGTCCTCGATGAATGCGGCCGCCAAGCGCGCCGCCTCGGGCGACCTCAGTCAGCGGCTGGACCTGTCCGGCCCGCGCGACGAGATCCACGACCTGGCGGACACCTTCGACAACATGCTGGCCTCCCTGGAGCGGTCCTTCTCCGTCCACCGCCGGTTCGCGGCCAACGCCTCCCACGAGCTGCGCACTCCCCTGGCCACCACGCAGACAATGATCGACGTCGCCCTGTCCGACCCGCAGGCCTCGACCAAGGATCTGCGCCAGGTGCTGACCAGGGTCCTGGAGACCAACCGCGCCAACCGGGAGACGATCGACGCCCTGCTGGACCTGGCCGACGCCCAGTCCGGCAAGCTGGCCCACGAGGACGTGGACATGGAGGCCACGGTCCGTGACGCCCTGGGCCTCATCGCTCCGGAGGTCGCTGAGCGCCACCTTCACGTCTCCACCCATCTACTGCCCGCCCGAGTCCCCGGGGATCCGGTGCTGCTGCGCCAGAGCGTCTCCAACCTGCTGCGCAATGCGGCCCGCTACAACGTCGAGGGCGGCCGCATCACCGTGGGCATGGCGCGTCTGGACGACGGCGTGCGCCTGACGATCCGCAACGAGGGCCCCGTGGTGGCGGCCGAGAGCGTGGAGTCCCTGCGCGAGCCCTTCGTGCGCGGCGAGGGGCGGGGGCGGACCCGGGGCTCCGGGCACGGGCTGGGCCTGGCCATCGTGACGGCGGTGGCCACCGCGCACGGCGGCGAGCTGCGTCTGAGCGCCAACCCCGACGGCGGGCTGACGGCCGTCCTCGAGCTGCCGGTGGGAGGGGCCGAGGACGACTCGGGCGCAGCCGGCTCCAACGACTGACGGTCGCCGGCCACGGGGGCCGGCGACCGTCAGGGTCGAGCAGCTGGCTGCGGCGGAGACGAGACTCCGCCGGGCAGCGACTAGTTCTTCTTGCCGGAGTTGATGACCAGCTCGATGAAGAGGCGGATGAGGCCGATCTGCGTCACGATCCAGGGGGCGTCGAAGAGCAGGCTCAGCAGGAACTTGCCGAAGTTGAAGCTCCGGCTCTGCGTCTCGATGTCGTAGTTACCAGCGATGTCACCGGCGTTGTAAGCCGAGTAGAGCCAGTTCGCGACCAGGGCGATGGCGGCGATGTAGAAGAACACCTTGCCGAACTTCTCGGCGAAGGGCTTGGCGGTGTCGAAGAGGTTGCCCATGAAGCTGTCCCCCGCCGGAGGCTGCGGGAAGGGCTGGCCGGGGGCGCCGGGAGCAGCAGGCGCGCCGGGAGCGCCCTGGAACTGCTGCTGGGGCGGGTAGGGCTGCCCCGGGGCCGGAGCCGAGGGCGCCGAGGGCTGCTGCTGGTAGAAGGGCTGACCAGGGTTGGGGGGCTGAGTCATGAGGACTGTTCGCTTCCTTCAGAGTTGGGGACGCAGGCAGGCTACCGTGTCAACGATGCCCTGTGAAACGCTCAAGTGACCCCTCGCGTTCTGCGAGGCGACTCACAGTCCTCAGGACATAGTGCGATGACGCGCCCTGAAGGCGGTCATCGGGCCGTCCCACCATACAGAATCCCTGAAGGCCGTGGTGGCACGCACCCGCCGGCCCGCGGGGAAGCGCTCCCCATCGTCCTGGGCGCCTATCTGTGTTCCGGGGTCTCAGCGCACCAGGTCGTAGGTGCTGGAGGTGCCCACCGGCGAGGCCGGGGTCGGAGGGGCAGGAGGGGCCGTCAGCCGGCGTCGGCGCTCACTGCGGGCCACGGCGGTGCGCAGCAGGGTCTCGAAGGGGCCGGCGTGACCGCCGCGCTCCAGGGCGGCGCACAGACCGACTGTCACCAGCCAGACCGCCAGCGCGATCCCGGCGGCCCGAGCCTCGCCCAGGTGGAGCTCGATCCCGGTCAGGGCGGGCAGGACCATGAAGATGATGGCGAAGAGGAAGGTCTGGCTCAGGTAGGCCGTCATGGAGCGGCGCCCCACACTGGAGGCCAGCCGGCGCAGCCCCGTCAGCCGGCCGTCCGGCCTCGGCCCGCCGGCGTACAGGGCCAACAGCGCCAACCAGCCGCAGGCCCCGGCCACGCCCGTGGCCGCGTGAAGGGGCATGGTCCAGGCGACCGGGGGTCCACCCGCGGCCCACATGGCGAACCCGATACCGCCCGCGGCACCAAGCCCCAGACCGCCCAGGCCGACGGCGACCAGGAGCCGGCGGTGGCGCTCGGGGTGGGCGATGAGATCGGTGTCGGCCAGGCGGGCACCGAGGAACATCGCCGGAACGATCATGGAGAAGAACAGCGCCGAGACCAGGCTTCCGCCCCAGGCCAGGAGGCCATCGGAGACGTAGGACAGGACCGTGTCGGTCGAGGCACCGGCCCCCTGGTGCGCGTCCGTCGCCGAGGCACCCTGGGAGGCCAGGAAGCTGCCCATATTGAGGAAGGTGGTGGTGCCGGCAACAACGACGACGGCGCAGAAGGCCAGGGCCCGTTTCCAGTGCTTGCGGGTGATCCAGCCGGCGAAGATGACGGCGACCAGGCCGTAGGGGCCGATGATGTCACCGGAGAAGAGCACGGCGTGCACGGCGCCGAAGAGGATCATCCACAGGCCTCGACGCCGCACCAGGCGACGGGCGTCGACGGTGGCCTGCTCACGGGCCCAGGCCGCCTCCTGCGACGTCGGCTCACGGCCGTCCTCCACGCCGGGCAGGGAGCTGAGGTAGGACGCGGCACCGGAGGCGATGCGCCGGTTGACCATGGTGACCAGTCCGAAGCCGAAGAGCATCGCGAACAGCGGGTAGGCGCGCGAGTCGACCAGGAGGGAGCGCGCCCACAGCCATGCCGTGTCGACCGCATCAGACGGGGCGGAAGCGTGCGTCACCTCGGTCCAGAAGGGGATGTTGGCCAGGGCGATGAGCAGGAGCATGAAGCCACGGGCCACATCCGGGGACGGATAGCGCACCCCCCGAGTGCCGGTGAATGACGTCGTGAGTTTCATGCCCTCCACGCTAGGGGGCGGCCGCCAGCGCCACCTCCCCCTGCGGAGCCATCGTGACGGGCTGATCCTCTCCTCCCCGGAGAGCGGACCGAGCCCTGGTCCTCCTCCCGGAGGACCAGGGCTCTTCCGTCTTGCGATGGCAGCGGGCACCGCCCCGCTCTCAGGCTCCCGCGGTAACCGGGGCGCTCGTCGACCGACCGAGGAACTGGGCCGCGCGCTGGGCGGGGATCTGCTGGGGGAACGGGTTCGTGCGGCTGCGCTCGCTGCGAGCGACGGCGATGCGCAGGAGGGACTCGAAGGGACCGGGCATGCCGAGCCGCTCAAGCACCGCGCACAGGACCACAGTCGTCAGCCAGACCATCACCGCCACTGCGGCGGATGCCACCACTCCCAGCTCCAGGGGCCTCCCGGTCAGCCGCGGCGCGATGACGAAGATGCCGGCGAACATGACCGTCTGGGACAGGTAGGCGGTCATGGAGCGGCGCCCCACGTTGGACAGCAGCCACCTGAGGCCGGTCAGCCGGTTGTCCGCCATCGGCCCGCCGGCGTAGAGAGCCAGGACGGCGAGCCAGCCGCAGCCCCCGGCCAGGCCCAGGACCGCGATCAGGGCGGAGTCGGCCTCCCAGGACTGAGCGCTGGTGAGCGGGACCAGGAGCTCGTGAAGCGCGCCGAGTGCCCCCAGGGCCAGGCCGCCGATCCCGGCCACCGTCAGCAGGCCGCGGTGGCGCTCGGGGTGGGAGATGAGGTCGGTGTCGGCCAGGCGGGCACCGAGGAAGGCGGCGGGAAGAATCATCGTGGTGAAGGCAGCGCCCAGGGCGGTGAAGAACCACTCATTCACGTTGGTCACGAACCAGGGCAGCGCTGACGCCACGGACTCGCCTGCTCCGGTGGGTGCCGCCACCGGGGCAGCGGGCCCCGCCACACCGGCCGCCTCACCTCCGGGGCCCATGAGCATGGCCAGGACCACCGTCACGATCTGGAACAGGAGAATGAGGGCGCACACCGCCAGCTGGCGCTTGTGGTGCTTGTGGGCGAACCACCCGGCGAAGACGACGGCGACGATGCCGTAGGTGCCGATGATCTCCGAGGGGAAGAAGGCGCCATGGATGAGCCCGAACAGGACCATCCACAGGCCGCGGCGCCGCACGAGGCGGCGGGCGTCGATGGCGGCCTGCTCCCGGGCCTGGTCGAGCTCAGCCGCCGACGGCGCCCGGAGCCCGCCGGTCAGCTGCTGGCAGTAGGCGTCGATGCCCGATGCCATGCGCCGGTTGACCATGGTGGCCAGCCCGAAGCCGAAGAGCAGTGCGAACAGCGGGTAGGCGCGCTGGTCGATGAACAGGGCACGTATGAAGGCCCAGGTCCTGTCGGCGGTCGATGGCGCACGGCCCTCGGGACCCGCCACCCAGAACCCCACATTGGCCAGGGCGATGAGCAGCAGCATGAAGCCGCGGGCGACGTCGGGGGCGGGGTAGCGCAGGCTGCGGGAACCAGTGAATGAGGTCGCGGAGGAAGTCGTCGTGTTCATGACTCGACCGTATGAAAACCAGGGGTTCCGCGGCGTCCGCCTTAAGCGCCGAGATCGTGTCCACCGAAAGGTGGAGCCTGCCGCCCGGCCATTCTTCCGGCGGACGGACCCGGGGCGGGCCGGCTCAGGGGGCCGGCTGCGGTCCCGCCTGCATCCCGGGCCAGACGGCGGGCGGGGGCGGCGGCGTCGGCCTCCTGCGCTCGCTGCGGGCGACGGCCGTGCGCAGCAGGGTCTCGAAGGGGCCGGCATGACCGCCGCGCTCCAGGGCGGCGCACAGGACCACGCTCACCAGCCAGACACCCAGGGCGACGAGGGCGGCGGCGGCCTGCCCCATCCACAGGCGCCTGCCCGTCACCAGGAGTGGAACGACGCCGAAGATGATGCCGAACAGGATCGTCTGGCTCAGGTAGACGGTCATGGAACGGCGGCCGACGGCGGAAGCCAGCCAGCGCAGGCCCGTCAGCCGGCCATCCGGCCTGGGCCCACCGGCATACAGGGCCAGCAGCGCCAGCCAGCCGCAGGCGCCGGCCAGGCCGAAGAACTCCGTCATGGCGAAGTCCCACGGCCAGCGCTGCGCCGTCGTCGCGAGCGTCAGCGCGCCGTGGAACGCCGCGAGCGCCCCCAGCACCAAACCGCCCAGGCCCACGGAGATCAGCAGGCGCCGGTGCCGCTCCGGATGGGTGAGGAGGTCAGTGTCGGCCAGGCGGGCACCGATCACCGCGGCCGGGACGATGAGGGCGATGAGCACCTGCACGACCAGCACCACGGCCCACTGCAGGGCATTGGTGACGACCCAGAGCAGCGCCACTGTCAGCGAGACCGACTGCTCCCCGGAGGCCGTCAGGGTGTCGCCGCCCGACAGGGTCCCGGCGGCCAGATACGTCACCAGGGCCAGCACGGAGATGATGCCCCCGATGAGGTAGAGCACCGAGTAGTTCTTGCGGGCCAGCAGGTTGGCCAGGAGGACGGCGACCAGCCCATAGGCGCCGATGATGTCGCCGGGGAAGACGAGGCCGTGGACGAATCCGATCAGGAGCATCCACCAGCCGCGGCGTCGCACCAGGCGGTAGGCGTCAATGGTGGCCATCTCGCGGGCCCAGGCCGCCTCGTGCGGCATCGGCTCGCGGCCCTCCGGCGCACCGGGAAGGGAGGCGAGGTAGGTCTCGGTCCCGGAGGCGATGCGCCGGTTAATCATGGTCATGAGCCCGAAGCCGAAGAGCATCGCAAACAGCGGGTAGGCCCGGTGGTCCACCACCAGCGTGCGGACGAACATCCACCAGCCGTCAACGGAGGAGACCGGAGGCTCGGCCCCGTTCGGCATCTTGTTCCACGACGGAACATTGGCGACCGCGATGAGCAGGAGCATGAAGCCACGGGCC
>NZ_KV789151.1:68427-108149 GCF_001807465.1 Actinomyces sp. HMSC08A09
GATGAGCAGGAGCATGAAGCCACGGGCCACGTCGGGGGCGGGGTAGCGCACGCCCCGCGAACCGGTGAAGGAGGTCGTCATCCGCATGAGCGGAACCTTACGGGCGGTTGTCGACCGGCGGCATCCGCCCGGAGAATGAGGGGCGGGGGCCGGCCGTCTGTTCCGCCGCAGCGGCCGATGGGCTCAGTGCTGCATCAGTGCTGGCGTCTCAATGCCGCGTCCAGGACGCGCCGGCGCTCATCATTGCCCGCCGGCGCTCATCAGCGCTCGCCAGTCCCAGTCAGTGCCAATCCGTGTCGGTCAGTACCACCGGCGCACGGGCACCAAAGCAGTGCTCGCGCCTCCCGCTGTACCGGCGGCGCGTGCGCGCCCCGCCTCGGGGTGGCGCGGGGCGGGTCCGCGGCCCTGGCGGCCGGGGGCGACGACCTGGACCTCGCCGTCGGCCGCCGCCGCGAAGATCCGCTGGACGACGGCCTCGCGGCTGCGCATGCGGGCGTTGTCGGCCTCCAGCTCCTCCACGCGGGCCTCCAGGGCAAGGATGCGGCGGATGCCCTCGAGGTTGATGCCCTCCTGGGACAGGGACTGGATGCGACGCAGGCGCTCGACGTCGCGGTGGGAGTAGCGCCGACCCCGCCCGCGGGTCCGGGCGGGGCTGACCAGTCCGAGCCGGTCGTACTGGCGCAGGGTCTGGGGGTGCATCCCGGCGAGCTCGGCCGCTACCGAGACCACGTAGACCGCGCGCTCGGCGGCGTCGTCGGCCAGGTGCCCCAGGCCCTGCCCGGCCCGGTGCCGACTCACTTCGCCGCCTCCTCCATGAGGGTGGCCCGCGGGTCGGTGTCGCCCATGGCCTCATCGAAGGCCTCGAGGGCCTCCTTAGCGGCCTTGGAGAGCTTCTTGGGCACGGCCACCTGGATGGTCACCAGCAGGTCGCCGGTCTTCTTCCGAGTGGTGGCGCCCTTGCCGCGCAGGCGCATGACGGTGCCCGAGGAGGTGCCGGGCTTGATCTTGATCTTGGAGGTGCCGCCGTCGAGCAGCGGAACCTCGACCGTGGCGCCCAGGGCGGCCTCGCGCAGCGTGACCGGCAGGTCCATGCGCAGGTTGGCGCCGTCGACCGGGTCGACCGAGTACACGGGGTGCTTCTTGATGCTGATGGTCACCACCATGTCGCCGTTCTCGCCGCCGTTCAGGCCGGCTCGGCCCTTGCCGCGCAGACGGATCTTCTGGCCGTCGCGCACACCGGCCGGGATGCGGACCTTCATGGTGCGCCCGTCCGCGGTGAGCTCCACGGTGGTGCCGGCGACGGCGTCGCGCAGGTCCAGCGTCGCCGAGGTCAGGACGTCGGAGCCCTTCTGCGGCTGGGGCTGGGAGCCGAAGCCTCCGAAGCCACCGAAGCCGAAGGGGCCGGAGCGGCCACCGGAGCGGGTGGGGCTGGGGGTGCCGCCGAACATGCGCAGCAGATCGTCAAGGTCGGGCTCGCCGGCGCCGCCAGCGGTCTCGAAGCGGACGTTGCCGCCCTGGCCGCCGAACATGGAGGAGAGGATGTCCTCGAAGCCGGCGCCGCCGGCCCCTCCCGGGCCGCCGGCCTGGAAGCGGGCGCCGCCTCCGGCCATCGAGCGGATCGCGTCGTACTGCTTGCGCTCGGCCTCATCGGACAGGACCGCGTAGGCCTCTCCGATCTCCTTGAACTTCTCGGCCGCTGCGGCGTCGTCGGGGTTGCGGTCGGGGTGGTACTTCTTTGCGAGTGTGCGATAGGCCTTCTTGATCGCGGCGGCGTCGGCGTCCTTACTCACGCCGAGGACCGCGTAGAAGTCCTTCGTCATCCAGTCCTGACTGGCCATGGTCGTCTCACCGCCTCCTTATCCGGGTGATCGTGGGTTTTCCTTACTGAAGCTGAAGATTGTGGGGGTGGACGGCTCCGCGGCCCTGGGCCTGGGGCGCCCTGGTGCACCTGCCGGCCCGACGGCGGACTCAGACCCGCCAGAGCTGCTGGCTCGGGTCCGCCGTCGGGCCGGGGTGTGGGGTGCGGTGGGTATCAGGCCGGGTTGGCGACCTGGACGCGGGCGGCGCGCACGACGCGCTCACCCAGGCGGTATCCGGGCTGGAGGACCGCGGCGATGGTGGGCTCGGTGACCTCGCTGGACTCGGTGGCCATGAGGGCCTCGTGCAGCGTGGGGTCGAAGACCTCACCCACGGCGCCGAAGCGCTCCAGGGAGTACTTCTCGGCCAGGATCGACTCGAGCTTGCCGGCCGTGGTCTCGAAGGTGCCGGTCAGGTCGCCGTGCTGGCGGGCCAGCTCGATCTCGTCGAGGACCGGGATGAGGGCCTCGACGACGCCGGCGGCACCAGCGTCCCGGTGGGAGGCCGCGCCCTCACGGGAGCGGCGCACGAACCCCTGGTACTCCTGCTGGAGGTTGTAGAGGTCCGCCCGGGCCCGGGCCAGGTCGTCGGCCGCCTGAGCAGCCTGGGCCTGCGCCTGGGCCAGCGGGTCCTCCCCCGCCGCCTCATCAGAGGCGGCGTCGGCCTGGCCGGCCGCGCCCTCGGGCGAGCCCTGGGCGAGTCCTTCACGGACGTCGTCGGGGACCTCCTCGAAGGCCGACTCGACGGCCGCCTGGAGCTCGGGGTCGATGCCCTCGTTCTCGGGGGTGGGGCCGGCCGAGGTCACTTGGAGTCCTCGTCGTCGACGATCTCGGCGTCCACGATGTCCTCGTCGTCGGAGGACGTGGAGCCGGCCGAGGAGGCGGAGGCGTCACCCGCGGCCTGGGCGGCGGCGTCGGCCTGGTAGAGGGCCTCACCGACCTTCTGGGCCACCGAGTTCAGCTTCTCCTGAGCGGTCTTGACCGGCTCGATGTCGTCACCCTCGAGGGCCTTCTTGAGGTCGGCGACGGCCTCGGAGACCTCGGAGTGGACGTCCTCGGGCAGCTTGTCCTTGTTGTCCTTGAGGAGCTTCTCGATGGAGTAGGCCTGCTGCTCGGCGGAGTTGCGGGTCTCGGCGTCCTCGCGGCGCTTCTTGTCCTCCTCGGCGTGGGCCTCGGCCTCCTTGACCATACGGTCGATGTCCTCCTTGGGCAGGGCGGAGCCGCCGGAGATGGTCATGGACTGCTCCTTGCCGGTGCCGCGGTCCTTGGCCGAGACGTGGACGATGCCGTTGGCGTCGATGTCGAAGGAGACCTCGATCTGGGGCACGCCGCGGGGGGCCGGGGCGATACCGGTCAGCTCGAAGGTGCCCAGCGGCTTGTTGTCCCGGGCGAACTCGCGCTCGCCCTGGTAGACCTGGATGAGCACGGAGGGCTGGTTGTCCTCGGCGGTGGAGAAGACCTCGGAGCGCTTGGTCGGGATGGCCGTGTTGCGCTCGATGAGCTTGGTCATGACCCCGCCCTTGGTCTCGATGCCCAGGGACAGCGGCGTGACGTCGATGAGCAGGACGTCGCTGCGGTCGCCCTGGATGACGCCGGCCTGAAGGGCCGCGCCGATGGCAACGACCTCATCGGGGTTGACGCCCTTGTTGGGGTCCTTGCCGGTCAGCTCGCGCACCACGTCGGCAACGGCGGGCATGCGGGTGGAGCCGCCCACGAGGACCACGTGGTCGATGTCGGAGACCTTGACCCCGGCGTCCTTGATGACGTTGTGGAAGGGGATCTTGGTGCGCTCGAGCAGGTCCGCGGTCATCTCCTGGAAGTTGGAGCGGGTGAGCTTCTCATCGAGGTGGATGGGGCCGGACTCGCTCATGGAGAGGTACTGCAGGTTGATGTTCGTGGAGGTCGCCGAGGACAGCTCCTTCTTGGCCTGCTCGGCGGCGTCCTTGAGACGCTGCATGGCGATCTTGTCCTTGGACAGGTCCACGCCGTCCTTGCTCTTGACCTGCTTGACCAGCCAGTCGACGATGCGGGCGTCCCAGTCGTCACCGCCCAGACGGTTGTCACCGTTGGTGGCGCGCACCTGGATGGTGGAGAAGCCGTCGTCGTCCTTGCCGACCTCGAGCAGGGAGACGTCGAAGGTACCGCCACCGAGGTCGAAGACGAGGATGAGCTCGTCCTCCTTGCCCTTGTCCAGGCCGTAGGCCAGGGCCGCGGCGGTGGGCTCGTTGACGATGCGGTCCACGGTCAGGCCCGCGATGGTGCCGGCCTCCTTGGTGGCCTGGCGCTCGGCGTCGTTGAAGTAGGCAGGGACGGTGATGACCGCGTTGGTGACGGGCTCACCCAGGTAGGCCTCGGCGTCGGCCTTGAGCTTGGCCAGGATGCGGGCGCTGATCTCCTGGGCGGTGTACTTCTTGTCGTCGATCTCGACGGACCAGTCGGTGCCCATGTGGCGCTTGACCGAGGAGATGGTGCGGTCGACGTTGGTGACCGCCTGACGCTTGGCGATCTCGCCGACGAGGATCTCGCCGGACTTGGAGAAGGCGACGACGGAGGGGGTGGTGCGACCGCCCTCGGCGTTCGGGATGATGGTGGGCTCGCCACCCTCGAGGACGGCGATAGCAGAGTTGGTGGTACCCAGGTCGATACCGACAGCGCGTGCCATGTGATGTGCTCCTTGTGGTTGCTGGTTTGTGGTCAGTTGATGTCTGTTGTGAGGGCCGGAGGTTCCGGCGCCTTCAGGTTGAGTCGTATGCACTCAGGATTGTGATTGAGTCCGGCTCTGTCAACTTGACTGCATACAACCTTGAGTCTGACTGGCTCAACCCTGGCGGGCCGCAGTCCATTCCCAGGGCCGACAGTGACCTGCAACACAGGCCTGCCATGCGAACACAGCACGAGCCACTTGCCTCGCGAAGCGCCCTGGCCGCGACAGGATGACGGACGGTTCCGGCCGCGTCAGGCGGCGCATCCCAGCCACATACGGGGACTGCGATACGCGCCGAGGACTGCGCATTCCCACAGATGACTGAGGCCCCACCCGAGAGTTCTGTGGGAGAACGCAGTCCTCGGCGCGAAAGTACGTTCTCGATCAGCCCACCCAGCCCCACGCACCACCGACGTGTCACGATTGGCGACTTTTCAGAGCCCACCAACCTCGCCCCGCCACACTCCCCCTCCCCGCAACCAGCCCTGACCAGCACCGACGCCCCACGTCACCTCTGCGAGGTTGCCGGTAGATGCCGTACCGGCCCCGGAAAAGTCGCCAATCGTGACACCAATCCACAGAAGTGACAGACCTACGCCGATGTGGCGGCACCCATCAGCCCGGCAGCCTGGCACGCATGAGCGCCCCGCTCCACGCCGATGTCAGCCAAGGCATCTGCGGCATCCGCACGCTCACCGGGCAGTCGAAACTGCGACAACCACCAGCGCCGCCCCAGGACCACACCGCTCGACCACACAGCGCATCACAAGTTACCTTGGAGCTGTGGACGATCCGATCATTGCCAGATCGGCGCTGAAGCACGGCCTGAGCGAGGCCGACATCCTTTACGCCTATCACCACCCCATCCGAGCCTGGGACATGGGAGATGGTTTCACTATGCTCCTGGGAGCCAACCGGGCTGCCCTTGTTCTCGAGATTGGTTACATTCAAGGCATCACAGCAATCGTCATCGTCCACGCCATGCGTGCCCGAGAGAAGTTTCTGAGGTGATGACGATGCCCCGTACTGTTGACGAGATCCTGGCACATGCCGACGAGCTGGCCGCCCGCTTCGAGAACTACGAACCAGTCGCAGCCGATGAGGTCGACGTGGCCGCATTAGCGGCCTTGCGAGACGCAGTTGCTGAACAGGCCCAGGCCGAACGACATGTCCTTGATGCCATCAGAGGTGCTCGGGATGCTGGGATGTCCTGGGCGGCCATTGGAAATATGGTCGGAACCTCCGGTGAGGCAGCCCGTCAGCGCTATCAGCCACTCGTGGCTTGAAGTAGATCAGGCCACGTCGGAAGCAACAGGCCTGCGCTGATGGGGAGGCATTCGCCAGCCCGATAACCTGGCACGCATGAGCGCCCCGCCACCGGAAGGCCTGCCCGATCCCGAGGACGTCTTCGACCACCTGCGTCGCGAGGACGGCGAGCATGTGGGCTATATCGAGATGAGTGCGGACGGCCGGTTCATCCCGTATGACCGGCTGTGGGTCCGGCGCGGCGAGGCCATGGAGCTCGACGAGGCCGAGGCGGCCCTGGACGCGATCGGCCTGCGGCTTCTGGCGGAGGACTGGCTCCTTGAGGAGGACGATCTGCAGACGGGCGAGGCGAGCTGGACCCGGGTCAGGATCCGCGAGGTTCACCGGGACCGCGTCATCGTCGCCAGGGCGATGGAGGACCTCTCGGCCACCAACATCGCCAAGTCCGTAGACCTCATCGGCGCCACCGAGCTGCCTCTTCCGACGACGCGGCTGCGCTCAGCCTCCTGAGTGCGCTGCCGGCCGAAGCCGTCACTGGCCCAGGCGCCGCTGTCGGCGCTCGGTCACCTGAGCGGCCAGGCGTTGCTTCTCGCCCCGCTCGCGCAGGCCGAAGACCGCCAGGACATTGGCGACGGCACCGACGGCCACGATGACGACGCCGAAGGCCACACCGCTGGCCTCACCGGTCAGCCCCACCAGCGGGCTGACGAGCCCACCGACGACGAACTGCAGAAAACCGAGCAGCGCGGAACCGGTTCCCGCCCACCGACCCGTGCGGTCGAGCGCGAGCGCCGGGGCGTTGCCCATCGACAGCCCCAGGCAGGCCACGTGCGCCAGGAAGAGGGCCACGACCGCCACCAGCAGCGGCATCCGCTCTGACCCGGTCACCGGCTCGCGCAGCCACAAGAGGCAGACCCCCGCGAAGACCGTGTCGACGACCAGCCCCGCGATGAGCCCGACCCGCACCTGGCGGGCCTGGGAGAAGCGGCGCACGAGCGACGCCGCCACCGCGATCGTCACCGTCACCGTCGCCCCGCACAGCCCGAAGACCGCCGTATAGGCCACCGTCCCCATGCCCAGCACGTTGCGCAGGACGAAAGGAGCCGCAGACAGGTAGGCCATGAGCAGCCCGAAGGACAGGGCATTAATGAACAGCAGACGCACGAGGACATGGTCGCGGGCCAGCTCACGGGTGCCGTCGAGCAGCATCCGCAGGCCGCCGTCGTGACGCCGCTCGGCGGGCAGGGACTCCGGCACCCAGAGAAGGACCATGACCACGAGCAGCCCGGTGAAGGCGGCCACGACTCCCAGGATGCCGCGCCACCCGATGGGCTCGACGAGCACGCCCCCGAGAATCGGCGCCACCACCGGGGCGATCCCCTGAATCGCCATGACGACGCTGAGGGCCCGTGCGGCGGTGATCCCACGGGAGCGGTCGGAGATGACTGCCCGCCCCAGGACCATCCCGGCCGCGCCCCCGAGCCCCTGGAAGAAGCGGGCGATGAGGAGAACGGGCAGGCTCGGGGACAGGGCAGCGCCGATGCTGGCGGCCAGGGCGAGCACACTGCCCCACAGCAGCAGGGGACGCCGGCCGACGCGATCGGACAGGACCCCGATACCCAGCTGGCCGAGCGCGATGCCCACGAGGAACGTGGTCATCGTCAGCTGAACGCTGGAGGCGGAGACGCCCAGGTCATCGGCCATCTGGGCGAAGGCCGGCAGGTAGGCGTCGGTGGCCAGAGGTGCGACGGCCGCGAGCGCGGCCAGAGCGATGAGGAGCGTGGCGGGGAAGGTCGTCCTCAGCCCGTGGTCGGACGGAGTGGCCGGCGAAGCTGTCATGCCCTGAGAGTACGGAGAGTTCCGACCGAGGCGTCAGTACGCCCATGCGTGACGCGGTGCACGGCGTGGCCGGATCGTTCCGCACAGTGACGCCAATACCTGTCACCCTTCCCGGTTCTAGACTGGCCGGGTGACCGATCCCCTGATTGAATCCCTGACGCGTGCCGTAGAAGCCACTCCCGACGACGTCCGGCTGCGCACCCACCTGGCCGAGCTCCTCGTCGATGCCGACCGCAACGCTGAAGCAGTCACCCACTGCGCAGTCGCCCTTCAGTACGCCCCCACCGATGAGCGTGCCCGCACCATCATGGCCAGGGCACTCTCACTGCAGGCCGCGCAACCACCCGTGGGGCAGCCAGCAGAGCCGGCGCCCAGCGCAGCGTCACCAATCGACGTCCCGCACGACTCACCAATTCCCACCCAGGTCGCCGCCCCGTCCGCCCCCAGCTCTCCAGAGGCTCCTGCCCCCAAGGACTCGACAGCATCGGACGACTTCAAGGACTTCGACTGGCAGCGGGCCGAGAAGGACTTCGACGGCGGACCCGCCGCTCCCTTCGTATCCTCAGAGTCCTCCGAGAAGTCCTCCGGCTCCGACTCGGCTCTCTCCGAGTCGCACCTGGTCAGTAACGACAACTACAGCCTCCCGGGGGACTGGGAGGTGGAGCGGGCCGATATCTGCCTGGCCGACGTCGGCGGCATGGTCGAGGTCAAGAACCGGCTCGAGGCCTCCTTCCTGGCCCCGATGCGCAATCCCGAGCTGCGCCGGCTCTACGGCAAGAGCCTGCGCGGCGGCCTGCTCCTATACGGTCCGCCCGGAACGGGGAAGACCTTCATCGCCCGCGCCATCGCCGGCGAGATGGGTGCTGGTTTCTTGTCGGTGACGCTCACTGACATCCTCGACCATTACATGGGCATCTCCGAGAACAACCTCCACAGGATCTTCCAGAAGGCGCGCAACCACGCTCCCTGCGTCCTCTTCCTCGACGAGATCGACGCTCTCGGAATCAAGCGCTCACTCACACGCAACTCAGGTATGCGCAGTGTCGTCAACCAGCTCCTCGAAGAGCTCGACGGCATCGGTAACGACAATGATGGCGTCTACATCCTGGCCGCCACCAACACCCCCTGGGACATCGATCCGGCGCTGCGCCGGCCGGGGCGGCTGGACCGGACCCTGCTCGTCCTGCCGCCGGATGAGCCGGCGCGCGCCACCATTCTGCACACGCACTTGCGCGAGCGTCCCGTGGAGGGCATCGACCTGCAGGTCCTGGCGCGCATGACCGAGGGGCTGACCGGAGCGGACCTGTCGCACGTGTGCGACTCCGCTGCGGAGAAGGCGCTCATCGACTCGGTGCGCACCGGCCGGCCTCGGTTGATGAACATGCAGGACATGTACGCGGCCATCCAGGAGGTCCGCCCCTCGACCGGCCCCTGGTTCGAGACCGCTCGCACCGTCATCGAGTACGCCGATTCCTCCGGGGAGTATGCGGATCTGCGCGAGTGGATGAAGCGGCACCGCATGTTATGAGCGAGGACCAGTACAGCCAGGAGGTCACTCGGGCCGGTTGGCTCATCGAAGTCGGTCAGTACGAGCGGGCCATGCAGATCCTCGCTCATCTGCTCGCCGGCTACCCGGACAATGCCAGCATCACGTACAAGGTCATGGCGCTCGCCCACAACAGTGTGGACCGCTTCGGGGACGCCGAGGCCGCGGCCCGCAAGGCCCTGGCGGTGCAACCGAATGATCCTGATGCCCACCGGCTTCTGGCTGAGGCCCTGATCGCCCAGGACCGCGATCCGGAGGCGGAGCCCTCTCTGAGGACGGCCCTGCAGCTGGCCCCCGAGGATGATGCACTGCTCTCCCTCATGTCCATGGCGCTGACCAGGATGGGGCACACACAGGAGGCCCTGTTCTACGCCCGCGAGGCCGCCAGGCTCTCACCGGGTTCAGCTGACAACCACATGATTCTGGCAGTGGCGCAGATGGAGACCGACCCGCAGGCGGCGGAGACCGCCCTGCAGGAAACGCTCGCACTCGACCCCATGTTCGACGACGCCCTCCTCCTGCGATCCTGGATGCTCGATGAGCGCGGAAACCACCACGACGCCGCCAAGGCGCTCGCCGCGTACACGACCCAGACCTCCGACCATGAGAGGTCACGTCTCATGGTCGACGCCTTCCTCATGAAGCTCACCAGCAGCGCGTGCCTCGGGTTGTGGGGGGCCACGATCCTGACGCTGCTGTTCCTGCCGCTCGTCAGGTCCATGAACCTGCCCGGCAATCTCCTGCTTCTGCCGCTGATCCTGGCGGCGATCCCCACGTATCAGTCGGCCAACTCACGCATTCGGGCGTTTCGGCGCGCATTCACCAGCCGTAGCGGGCGAATACTGCGTTCCTTCATCCGGACCCATCGATTCCTCAGCCTGTGGTCCGCCGCAGCCGTCGTTCTCTGGCTGGGGCTCGTCCTCGGCACCGTCTGTGCGATACGGGGGGCCGACGCCGTTCTCTTCGGCGTGGCCGGAGCCAGCCTTGGTCACCTGGCGCTCGGCTGGATCGTTCTCCGGATCATCCCCTTCATCCGAGGCCGGAACGCCTGACGGCGCCAGGCCCCCGCTCAAGCCCCCTGCTCGGCCTCGGGGGCGACCATGACGTGGTCGCCGTCGGGCACGATCCGCACTCGCAGCCCGTAGACCTCGGCGAGGATGTCGGGCTGAAGCACCTCGGCGGGCGATCCCTCGGCGCGGATCGTCCCGCCGGCGAGGATAGCGAGGCGGTCGCAGAAGCGGGCCGCCAGGTTGAGGTCGTGCAGGGCGACGACGGCGAGGCGCCCGGTGTCCCGGTGGCAGATCCGGCGCACGTGGGAGAGCACCGAGACCTGGCGGCGCAGGTCGAGCGCGGAGGTGGGCTCGTCGAGCAGGATGAGTCCGGGCTCGCGCACGAGCGTCTGGGCCAGGGCGACAAGCTGGCGCTGCCCACCGGAGAGCTGACCCAGTGGGCGGTCGGCCAGCTCGGCCACCCCGAGCTCGTCCAGGGCGCTCCAGGCCAGGTCGATATCGGCCCGGCTCGTGTGCCAGGTCATGCCGCGCCGCGAGGCGGTGAGCACCGACTCCAGCGCGGTCAGGGCGGCGTCGCCGGGCAGGCCCTGCGGCATGTATCCGATCATGCCGCGCAGATCATGACCCGGGCGCCCGGCGAAGGTCACCTCCCCCAGGTGGCGGCGCAGCTGGGCCACGCAGGTGACCAGGGTGGACTTGCCGGCGCCGTTGGGGCCGAGCAGCCCGACCGTCTGGCCCGTCTCCCAGGTGGCATCGACGCCCTGGAGGACGACCCGCCTGCCGTAGGAGAAGGTGAGGTCGTTCAGGATGAGGCTCATGAACCGCTCCTGACCGCCGAGCGCTGGCGCCCGAAGATGATGGTGAGGAACACCGGCACACCCACCAGGGCGGTCAGGATGCCGACGGGTACGGCGACACCCGGCACGATGAGCTGGCTGGCGGTGTGAGCCGCGGTCAGCAGGGTGGCGCCGCACAGGATGGAGGCGGGCACGAGGAAGCGCTGGTCCTCCCCCACCAGGCCGCGGGCCATGTGCGGCCCCACGAGTCCCACGAATCCGATGATCCCGACGAAGGCCACGGACAGGGCGGCCAGCAACGAGACGCCGACCAGGGTCCACGCGCGCAGGCGTGCCACGTTGATGCCCATGGCTGCGGCGCGCGCCTCCCCCAGGGTGATGGCGGTCAGCCGCCAGCCGTTGACCCAGAAGACGGGCGTGGCCACGAGCAGGGCCGCCGAGACGGTGGCCACGGCTGGCCAGGTGGCGCGCATGAGGGAGCCCATTGACCAGAACACGATCTGCTGGAGGCTCTCGGTGGAGGCCCGGTACTGCACGAGCGCCAGGAGCGCCTGGCAGCTGAAGACCAGGGCGATGCCCAGCAGGATCGTCATCTCCTTGGTCACCGAGGGCAGCCTCGAGACCATCGCGATGGTGAGGGAGGCCGCCAGCCCCGCCGTCATCGCCACGATCGGCAGGGTGGCGCCGGTGGCCACCGGCAGCACGAGGCCCGTGACGATGGCCAGCGCCGCCCCCAGGGCCGAGGCCGCCGAGATCCCCAGGGTGAAGGGCTCGGCCAACGGGTTGTCGAGGATCGTCTGCATCTGCACGCCGGCCAGGGACAGTGCCCCACCGACCAGGACCGCGAGCAGCGCCGGCGGCAGGCGCAGATTGATGACGATGTTGGCGACCCAGGGGTCGTAGTCGGCGTCGAAGAGGGCTCCGAGCACCTGGGCCGGGCTGAACCCCAGGGGCCCCACCATGAGGGCCACGAGGAAGACGGCCAGGAGCAGGGTGGCCAGCCCCAGGAGCATCGCGACGCGCCGCGCAGTTCGACGGCGGTAGGAGGCGTAGGCCGACGCCGCCATGTCCGTGGGCGTATCGGCCGGCCCGTCGGCCTTCGTCGTCGACGCCGCACCGTCCGGTACCCGGCCGGTATCGGACTGGTGCGCTGCGACGTCGTCGGAAGGAGCCGTGACGTGGGGGTCCCCCATCAGATCGCGGCGAAGAAGACGCCCTCGGCCTTCCAGGGCATGTGCTGGTCGTGGAAGTCCTTCCAGACCTTGGCAGGGTCAACGTCGGAGAAGGCCTCAGGGTTCTGCCACTTGGCGAAGGTGAGGTAGGCGATGAAGTTGTAGGGGGCGTCGTAGAACTGGTGGTAGATGCCGTAGACGTGCCGGTCGGTGAAGGCCTGGATCTGGTCGTAGCCGGGCTGGTTCTTCAGCTGCTCCAGGCTGGCCTTGGCGGAGGCCTCGTCGGCCTTGTAGCCGAGGTGGACGTAGCTGGTCTGGGCGGTGTCCTTGATCTTCTGCTGCTGCCACTCGCCGCCGGTGGCGATGATGTTCTTGGGGTTGGAGGCGATGACCTGCTCGGGGGTGAGCACGCCCTCCTCCCCGGACAGGAGGCTGTCGGCGATGTTGGTGCCGCCGGTGGCGGTGACGATCGCACCCAGGTTCGCGGTGGAGTAGGTGGCGCCGGGGTCGTTGACGCCCGGGCTGCGCCACAGGAAGGTGGTGGGCTTGGAGGACAGGGACTTCGCCTTGGCCACGATGGGATCGACCTGCTTCTTGTAGAAGTTGACGAAGGTCTCGGCCTCCTTGCGTTTGTCGAAGACGGCGCCCATGAGGGTGACCGAGGGGACGGTGTTCTTCACCGGGTCGCGACGGAAGTCGGTGACGACGTAGGTGATCTTCTGGCCATCCAGCTTCTCGAGGTAGCCCTTCTCCTTGGCGGAGTTGTAGGCGTCCAGGGTCATGATGAAGACGTCGGGCTTGTAGCTCACCAAGGTCTCGATGGGCAGGCCGTCCTTGGCGATGTTGCCGATCTTCGGCAGGTCGGCGGCCTTGGGGGCCACGGAGAGGACCTTCTCGTAGAAGTCGGGGGCGGCCTTCTGGAGGTCCTCGCCCCAGGCGACCACCTTGTCGATGGGGTTGGTCTTGTTGAGGAAGGCCAGGGAGTAGACGTGGCGGGACTCGCTCAGGACGATCCTCTTGGGCTGGGCGCTGAAGGTGACCTTACGGCCGACGACGTCGGTGACCTCGAAGCCGCCGCCGGAGGCGCCCGCCGAGGCGCCGGCGCTGGAGCCCTTGCCGGCGCGGGAGGCGACTCCGCAGCTGGCGAGGACGGCGGTGAGCGGGAGGGCCATGATCAGGGTACGACGGCGCATGAGAGTCCTTCGGTGAGGCGAGGGCGAACACGAAGCACCTAGGACCTTAGGGCCACCTCAGTTAATTTGCCAAGGGACATCATCTAATTTTAGTAAGGTCATACAAATCTTACGGGAGGTATGTAGAGGTTGGCACAGGTGCCGAGCGCGACGAGTCGCCGCAGGCCGAGCGGGCCGGCTACGGCGCGAGCGCATGGACGACCATGACGGCGAGCAGCGCCGCAGCCGGCGGGAGGTACTTGCGTGGGTGACGCATGACGTCACGTTCGGACTTCCAGCCCGTCAGCGGGCGGTAGACCTCCAGGAGGACCGCCGTCGACGCCCCGGCAAGCGAGACCACCACTCCGGCTGCAACCACCTCCGCAAGACCGCCTCCCAGCCAAACGATCAGTGCACCCACCAGACAGTTGGACATCATGTACAACAGTGTGAGGTCTCGGGCATAAGCGACGAGGACCCGCCTCGATCCGGGGGCGGCCATCACCACGGTGCGAGTGCTGAGGTAGCGGGAGAAGTAGGCGTTCAGTGGCGTGTTAACGACGACGAAGGCCATGGGCAGTGGGATCGTCAGACCGCGGCGGGCCATGGTGTAGGTGAAGAAGAGGCCGACGACGAGCATCATGAAAGTGTTGACTTGCGTGGTGCGCACGGTGGCCAGCTCACCGAGGACCAGGCTGCGACGGCTACGGACGGTTCCCACCTGCGTTCGGCGCACCCGCAACCCATCGGTGCAGCCGAGCATCGCCACGACGCAGACGGCAAAGAGGAGAGCCGAGGCCGCAGGCGCGAGCCACCAGAGGAGCGTTCCGACGGCGAGGGCCCCACCGGCTGCCCAGCGCAGCCCGATCCGCTCTCCCGCCCACAGAGTCAGCCCCAGCGACGAGGCTCCGAGCCCGACGACGACCATCTCCACCGCCGTCGTCGCGGCAATACCCACCTCAGAACTCGGGCCGCCCCTCCCGCCGTCGGCCAGCGTGATGAATAGGGTGATGGGCACAACCGCCTCCAGCAGGATGACGGCGCCGGCCACGAGGCAGGTGGCTCGGGCGAGCTCGTCGCGTCGGAGCGGGAAGCGGGCCAGGTCGTCCCAGCGGCCGGAGCCGATCCAGGTCGAGGCGATCGTGGCCGACAGGCCAACGGGGGCCAGGACCAGTCCGGTGACAGCGATGCGCGGGTTGACGCGGAGGTCGGTCGACGTCCCGAACCAAGCGGCCAGAGCGCACAGGATGACGGCGCTCAAGACGGTCTGACGCCCCACGAACTGCCCGGTCACCGCCTTCAGGGCGGCCCGGCTAACTGACCAGCGCCGCCACGGCATCGGAGTCCTCAGGAGTGGAGAAGGGGCCGGTCATTCGGCCGGCGGAGAGCACGTAGAGGCGCCGAGTGCAGCGGGTGAAGGACTCGGCGATGTGGGAGCTGAGCAGGACCGAGCGGCCGGATGCGGCGGCGGCGTTGATGCTGCGGTACAGGAACTCGGTGGCGGCGAAGTCGAGAAAGTCGACGGGCTCGTCCAGGAAGAGGAGGGGCGTGGTCAGGTAGAAGGCGGCGATGAGGTTAGCCTTCTTCCGTGAGCCGCTGGAGAGGCGGGAGAAGGCTGTGGTCCGGTAGCGGCCGTAGTCGAAGCCCTCAATCAGCTCCTCGAGGCGGCCACGGTCCGGGCGCAGGCGATAGGCGTGCTCGAGGAAGCCGATGAAGGCATCCAGGTTCCAGGTGGGGAAGGAGGAGTCGTCGGCGAGGCTGAGGTAGCGGGCGGCCTTGAAGCGCTCGTCGCCCGGGCGCACCTCCCGCCCCCGATAGCGCAGCACATCGAAGCGCGTTCCACGGTGGACGTCGCACAAGGAGGTGAGCATCGTAGTCTTGCCGGCGCCGTTAAGACCGATGAGCCCCACGGCCTCGCCGGCCTCGAGGACGAAGGAGACGTCGGTGAGAACCGGTCGGTCTCGCTCGTACCAGGCGGACAGGCCCTCGACCTCAAGGAGGTGGGCCGGGGCATCGCCGACGGCGCTCATGACCTCGGAGGCGTCCGGTCGTCTCGACCACGGCCTCTACCGTCGGAGGATGAACGGGCCAGCTGGATCAGGAAGAGCGCGGCAACAGCAATGGCGATGACCATGGCCGAGGTATCTCCCCGCCGGAAGGAGACGACAGCCACCATCACGTTGAGCACCACAACCACAATGCGAATAATGCGCAGAGTCCGTTCCGACAATACGACCGCCTCCTTTGTCGCAGATTCTCACGGCGGGCACCATCTACGGGCACCAGCTACCCGATCCCCTTTCACTGTATGCGCAGGCCAGGACCCTTGGAAGGATTTCAGGGACCATCTGCGCGCAGGACTCTCACCCTCCGGGAGTATTGACACCTGACGCGACGCCATTCTCCGCGTCGTTCCACCAGCCGCGGCTTCACAGGAGACCCACAAGGTCAACCTACGTCTGGCATACGCGGGGCCGACACGGTTGAGTCATGCACAGCTCCGACACCCTCAGCCCGCCCGAGTCACCCCAGTCCAGCCAGAACCACGACTCCGGCCGGCGCGACCGCTCCTCGAAGTCCAGCAAGCACCCGCGCCGCCGCTTCCTCCTGGGTGGCGCCGCCGTCCTGGGTCTGGCCGCCACCGGCACCAGCGCCTGGGCGCTCAACCGCTTCGTCATCGAACACGTGGAGGTCGGCGACGTCACCGCGCTGGAGGCCAAGGCGCAGAACGCGGCCAACTCCTCGGCGACCCCGGCCACGAACGTGACGGTCGGTGACAACTCCTACTCCTCATCGAATACGAGCATCAAGATTGAGCAGGTCTCCACCGGCTCGGGCAGCGACACCGTCACCTACTACGTGGCCGACGTCAAGCTCACCAACGCCACCGACCTGCGCAGCGCCTTCGCCAACAACTCCTACGGAACCAACATCGTCGCCAAGCCCACCACGATGGCCTCCGAGCACGACGCCGTCCTGGCCATCAACGGCGACTACTACGGCTTCCGCAGCGACGGCATCCTCATCCGCAACGGCGTCATCTACCGCGACAGCGGAACACGTGACGGCATGGCGTTCTACAGCGACGGGCGCGTGGAGGTCTACGACGAGACCACCACCAAGGCGCAGACGCTCCTGGACGCGGGCGTGTGGAACACGCTGTCCTTCGGGCCGGCGCTGGTCAACAACTCCAAGGTGCTCTCCGGTATCGACCAGGTCGAGGTGGACACCAACGTCGGCAACCACTCCATCCAGGGCAAGCAGCCGCGCACCGCCGTGGGGTGGGTGGAGACGAACCACCTCAAACTCGTCGTCGTCGACGGCCGCAACGAGGGCTACTCGCGCGGCGTGACCATGACCGAGCTCGCCCAGATCATGGCCGACCTGGGGTGCGCCTGCGCCTACAACATCGACGGCGGCGGCTCGTCAGCCATGTACTTCAACGGCTCGATCATCAACCAGCCCTCCAACGGGGGCGAGCGCGACACCTCCGACATCCTCTACATCGCGAACGGAGCCTGAGATGAACGGCACCGACACAGCCCTTCAGATCTCGCCGCGCATCCTGCCGCGGGTCATCGCCCCCGCGAACCGGACCGCTGCCAATCGGACGGCGGGCAACCGGTTCGTGGGCAACGAGACAACGACGCGGACCGGGGGCGAGCGCCGTCCCCGGGCGGCGGTGGCGCTCGTGGTTCTCATCCCGGCCTACAAGCCCGATGAGCGCCTGGCCGTGCTCGTGGCCCGTCTGCGCGGTGCGCGCCGGGACTGCGCGGTGCTGGTCGTCGACGACGGCTCGGGGCCGCAGTACGCGCCCTTCTTCTCCGCCGCCCGCGCCCGGGGCGCCGAGGTCGTCAGCTCCCCGGTCAACCAGGGCAAGGGTCAGGCGCTGCGCACGGGCCTGGCTCACGCGGCCGCCACCTGGCCCGAGGCGGACGTGGTGTGCGCCGACGCCGACGGGCAGCACACGCCGTCGGACATTGAGGCCGTGGCCGCGCGGGTGCGCGAGACCGGGCACATGACCCTGGGGGTGCGGCGCTTCACCGGGCCGGTTCCGCTGCGCAGCCGGATCGGTAACGACGTGACTGCCCTGCTGTTCCGGGGCGCGACCGGCTGGAGGCTGGGTGACACCCAGACGGGTCTGCGCGGCTACCCCGCCGGGCGGCTGGCGTGGCTGCAGGAGGTTCCCGGGGACCGCTACGAGTACGAGCTCTCCGCGCTGCTGCGCGCCCACGAGCTGGGGATGGTGGTGGAGCAGGTGGAGATCGCCACGGTCTACGAGCCGGGCAACACCTCCTCCCACTTCCGGCCGGTGCAGGACTCGGCGCGGATCTATGCTCCGCTGCTGCGGTTCATGGGGGCGTCGCTGGCGAGCTTCGGGATCGACTGGCTGGGTGTCATGGTCATCTTCGCGATGACGGGCAGCCTGCTGGCGGCGGTCGTGGGGGCGCGGCTGGTGTCCGGGACGGCGAACTTCTTCATGAATCGCCGGGTCTTCCGGGCGCGGCGCGGGACCGTGGTGCGCACGGCGGTGCGGTACACGGTCCTGGCGGTGAGCCTGCTGGCGGCCAGCTACCTGATGCTCAAGGCGTTCACAGCGGTCGGAATTCCGCTGGGGATCGCCAAGGTTCTCGGCGACGGGGCCATCTACGTGACCAGCTATGTGGCGCAGCGCCGGCTGGTGTTCAAGGAGCGGAGGTGAGGCGGACCCTGGACGGTTGGGGCGACCAGGGCGCTGCCGGCCTCCGCGAGGTCGTACCGTAGGTCTCGAGGTCGTACCCCTACCCCTCGATCTCACGCCCTAAGGTACGACCTCGCGCCCACCCCTCGGTCAGGGAACCGGCTCAGTGCACGGCAGTCAGCTCACGCCTGCGCGAATCTCATCAAGGAGGCGCGCGGCTGATCCGGTGAAGTAGGTGCTGTGCGTGACTTTAATCGTCTCCAATGATTCAGCTCCGACAAGCACGATGTCCATCTCAGGGCGATCCTGGTACTCGATCTCAGCGGCACGGTACGCAGTAGTTGCGGCCACGGCATCATCTCCGAACGACTCGTGAGACAAGAGCTCGTCTCGCCTACGGTCATAGATGAGAAGGAACTGCTGGATGGAACCAGTTCTGGCGCTCATATGCTCTCTCCTCCGAACATGGGTCCAACATTCTTACCAAGTCCTGCCAGTTCCTCAGCAATCAGCGCACTGAGACGCTCGAACTGTTGCCGATCCTCATGAACTGGAATCTCACCAGCATCGAGAGCAATGTACATCTTTGCGGTGAGTCTCGCATACTCTTGGACCAAGGATTCTCCGTCCTGCTTATAGTTGGTACCGAAAGCAGCACTCAGCCCTTCGACGCGTTGCGCCCACTGATGCATGCGCTGAGTACGCAGTTGAATCTCAATGAGCCGTTGATCCTGCTCAACAACCACGTGCACAGCTCGATAGCCCGATGCTCGCGGCCTGCCCACGTAGTCCGAGGTGCGTCTCACTGCCTCCGCCCAACGCTCACGTACACATGCCTCCAAACGACGCAACTCACTGATTTCGTTCGAAGACAACACCACGCGACAACCACCAATGTCCTGCATTCGTGACAGGTCCAGCTTCGACTCCCTGGAAGTGATCTTCTCCAGGATCGTAGGCATACGTTTGAGACGTTGACTCACTTCACCCTGAATCTGGTGGACTTCCAGAAGAGTTGCTCATTCGCCGCTTGTGGCCTCCAGTGGGCCGGCGAAGGAGGCCCGAAAGGCGCTAACGATGGCAAGCGCCCGCTCCACCTCTTCCTGAGATGCCTTCCCCTCAGCCTGACGTCGCATCACCGAGCCGGCCTTACGTACCGCACTCTTGGAGAGCATCTTCCCCTCCCCTCCATCCAGCCTGACGTCACTGCTTCTCACGCCTCGTCCTCGTAGCCTCGAGTCTATGCGACGGCAGGACAAGCGAACGAGACCCTCAGTTTCGCATCATGACAGACCTCAGCGGGGGCTGATGAGGCCGGCCTCGTAGGCGGCGATGACGAGCTGGGCGCGGTCGCGGGCGCCCAGGCGGGCCAGGAGCGCGGTGATGTGACTGCGGCAAGTGGCCCGGGTGATGCCGAGTTCGACCTCGATCTCACTGTTGGACAGGCCCCGGGCGATGAGCAGGAGGACCTCGCGCTGGCGGGGCGTGAGGGCCTCGACCTCACCGGTCCAGGTGCTACGGGAGGTGCCGGTCGACGTCGTGCTCGGCATGCGGGCCACGAGGCGGGCCAGCACCTGGGGGCTGAGCAGCGACTGCCCCTCATGGACGGTGCGCACGGCGTCGACGAGGGACTGCGGGTCAGCGTCCTTGAGAAGGAAGCCGCAGGCGCCGGCGCGCAGGGCTCCCAAGACGTAGTCATCGATCTCGAACATGGTGAGGATGAGGACGCGCGTGGCCGCGAGCGCCGGGTCAGCGCAGATCCTTCTGGTGGCCTCAATGCCGGTCAGGCCCGGCATCTGGATGTCCATGAGGACGACGTCGGGGCGCAGTTCGGTGGCCAGGGCGACCGCGCGGGCACCGTCCTCGGCCAGGCCGACGACGCTCATGCCGGGCTCGGCCTCGAGCAGGGCCGCCAGGGTGGTGCGCAGGAGGGCCTGGTCCTCGGCGATGAGGACCCGGATGGGGGCACCGGGAGACCCGCCGGTCTTGTCGGTCGGCGCACTGGTGGGATCCGTCATGGCTTGCCCCTGTCGCTCCTGGGATCGGTATCCGGTGACTCACTGGCGGGTCTGCGTTCCGGGCCCGTGCTGTCTCCGGAACCCCGGGTGCTGCTGGTGGCCCCGGCCGCGTCGTCGGTGGGAATGGGCAGGATGGCCTCGACGGCGAAGCCTGGGGCGTCGGCGCGGGGGCCGGCGGTCAGGGTTCCGCCGAGCGCGGTCAGGGTCTCGTGAAGTCCGCGCAGTCCTTGCCCGGCCCCGGGGTGGGGCTCCCATCCGGTCGCGGGCCCGTCATCGACGACGGCGATGCGCAGCCGTCCCGGCTCCCTGCGGAGGGTCACGCGGGCGCGCGTAGGGCCGGCGTGGCGGGCGGTGTTGGCCAGGGCCTCGGCCACGACCCGGGTAGCGGCCTGGGCCGTCGGAGCCGGGAGACTATCGGTCATCGTCGCGGCTTGGGCGACGCCCGCATCTGCGCCGATGTGCGGCGCATCGGCGTCGAGATCGACGGTGACGCCGGTGCGGCGGGCCCTGTCGATCAGCTCCCGAAGGGCCTCGGCGAGGCTGTTGACGGGGCCGGGGCCGGCTGCCGGCGCGTCTCCCGCCGGGATCGCTGCGAGCGCCCCGGGCGTCGGGGGCATGTTCTCGTCGCGCAGGACGGCGAGCATGCGCCGCAACGCGTCAGTGGCCTCGCGGGAGGCGGTCTCGACGTCGTCGAGTGCGGTTCGCAGCCCGTCGGGGGTGGTCTCGAGTCGCCGGGCCACGGCGCAGCGCACGGTGATGGCGCCGAGGTTGCCGGAGACGGCGTCGTGCAGCTCACGGGCGATGACGAGGCGGTCCTCGGCGACGGCGCGCGCGGCGGTCTCCTGGGTCAGGCGCCGCTCGTGGGCACGCCGGTCGCGCCGCCGCAGCCACAGGGAGGCGGCGACGAGCCCGGCCATGACGAGCAGTACCGTCATCTGGGCGCGCCGAGAAGGATCCGGGGAGTAGCCGACCAGGGTGCCCAGGCCAAGAACAATCACGGTCAGCCCGGTGATGGCGCGCCCGAGCGGCGAGTGGCGCGGTGGGACGTCTGGGGCTGGCACGCGGCCAGTCTAGGAAGGCGGCTCGGACGCTTCATCGAACCTGGGTCTGACGGACCTGGGTCTGAGGCGGCGGGACCACCTCGGCTGGGCGGCCGATGCGCACTGCCGCTCGGCGCGCTGGAGTTGGCCCATGATCGCTATTGAGAACCTCGTCAAGCGGCACGGGGCGCGGGAGGTGCTTCACGGCGTGAGCCTGGAGGCCCGTCCGGGCCGCGTCACCGGATTCGTGGGCCCAAACGGCGCCGGGAAGTCCTCGACCCTGCGGTGTCTGCTGGGTCTGGACCGGGCCGACGGCGGGCGGGCGCTCATCGGCGGGCGCCCCTACCGCGAGCTGCGCGAACCGCTGCGCACGGTGGGGGCGGTGCTCGACGGCTCAGGCGCGCATCCCTCGCGCACGGCCCGCGGCCACCTGGGTTGGGTGGCCTCGGGGGCGGGAATCAGTCGGCATCGGGTGGCTGAGGTGCTCGACGTCGTCGGGCTGAGTGAGGCGGCCGGGCGGCGGGTGCGCACCTTCTCCCTGGGAATGGGGCAGCGCCTGGGGCTGGCGACGGCGCTGCTGGGTGACCCGGAGGTACTCATCCTCGACGAGCCGGTCAATGGCCTGGACCCGGAGGGGATCCGGTGGATCCGCAGGCTGCTTCGGCAGCGCGCCGACGCCGGGGGCACGGTCCTGCTGTCCAGTCATGTTCTGGCCGAGCTGGCTGAGGTGGCCGACGACGTTGTCGTCATCGCCGGCGGGCGGGTGCGAGCGGCCGGGACGCTGGAGGAGGTCGCGGCGGGCTACGCGAACCTGGAGGAGGCCTTCTTCTCGTTGACCGCCCCGACCGGGGGCGAGGCCGGCAGCGGGGTCGGCGGTGGGGCCAGTCGGGCTGGCCGGGCAGGGCAGGCCGAGCGCAAGGAAGGAGTCCGTTCGTGAGCGCGGCGACGGCGCTGGTGCGCTCCCTCAAGGCGGAGGTGCGCAAGACGATGGGGCTGCCGGGGGCCTGGCTGGGGGCTGCGTTGGCGATCGTCCTGCCGCTCCTGATCGAGTACTACACGGATCATGACCTGGCGGCGCGGCTGGCGGCCGGAGACCCGGATGCGCCGGCGCGGTTGGGCGACGTCGGCGTCATCGGGCTGTACGTGGGGACGACGGGGATCGTGGTGCTGGCGGTGAGTGTGGTGGTCAGCGAGTACGCGAGTGATCCGCGCACGAGCGGGGCCTCCAGCGCTCCGCGTCAGGTGGCGACGACGATGCTGGTGCAGCCGCGGCGCGGGGCGTCGGTGGCCGCGAAGCTGCTCGTGGTGCTGGGGGCGGCGACGGTGCTGTTGGCGACGGCGTGGGCGGTGACCTACTCGCTGTGCCGGCACCTGCTGGGGGCGAGCGTGCCCTTCGAGTCGGTGCCGTGGTGGATGCTGACGGGGATCCTGACGTGGTGGGTGTTCTCGGCGATGGCGTCGATGGCGCTGGCGATGGTGACGCGCAGCGCGCTGGTGTCGATGACGGTTCTCGTCGCGATGTCGACGATGCTCTCGCCGGGGGTGCTGCTCATCAGGTCCACCGATGCGGCCCGGTTCCTGCCGGACACGGCGGCGGTGCGGCTCATTGCGAACCCGACGACGCTCAACTACGACCGGCTTGTCGAGCTGCTGTCGATCCCGATGGCGGCCGCCGTCTGCGCGGCGTGGGCGGGCGGGTGCGCGGCGGTGTGCTGCTGGGTGTGGATGAGGCGGGACGCATGAGCGGGGCCGGTGCGGCCAGCAGGGTGCGGGCTACCGCTGGGGTGGCGACCGTCTGGGGGCGGGCGCTGCGCGCGGAGCTGGTGAAGGTGGTGACGCTGCCGGCGATGTGGTGGTCGGCGGCGGTGGCGGGCGCGGCGGCGGTCGCCACAATGATGTCGGTTCTGCGTGACGTGGTGGATGGGCGGGGCCTCGGTTTCGAGGAGGTCGCTCCGGTGTGGGCGCTGGCGGTGCAGATCGGCTTCGTAGCGGCCGGGGTGGCCGCGGCGGGCGCCGAGCACTCCACGGCGCAGGGCATGACGAGTCTGCTGGTGACTCCGGCGCGGGCGCGGCTGGCGGCGGCGCGACTCATAATGCTGGCCGGTACGGGAATGGTGGCGGCGAGCCTCCTGGTCGGGACGAGCCTGGCGGCGTGTCCGGCGATGTCGACGGCGGCGCTGTGGGCCGGGGGACGGACCGCGGTCTGGTTGACGGCGGTGCTACTGCTGTCGGCTGGGCTTGGTGCGGCGCTGCGCAGCGTTATCGGTGCGTCGACGGCGGCTGTGTCGCTGGTGATTCTGGCACCGCAGCTGGCCGCGTTCCTGGGCGACGCCGCCCGCTGGCTTCCGGGCCAGGCGGCCCAGATCTGGCTTGCGGCCGACACATCGCGGGCGGACGTCGCCTCTGCCGGACTCATCATCCTGGCCTGGACGACGGCCGCCCAGACGGCCGGCATCGTCCGGCTGGTACAGGCGGATGGGTGAGGGTCAGGACGCCACAGGTCGACCCAGCCACCGCCCATCAACGCCGGGGGTGGGAGCGGGTGAGGACCCTCCCACCCCTATCCCTTGCCGAGTAAACCCAGATCACTCAGCATCGTTCCAGCACGATATACTCTCGCAGAGACATTCTGCCATCGCAGGCAGACATCCCAGTCTCTCACCTGCTCTTTTCATGAGGAACACCACCATGGACCGGCAAGTTTTTACTCCTTTGGAGGAGCGTGATGCGCACTTGGCCGCCATGCAGTGGTTCGAGGCGGAGCAGATGAGCGGCCGCGAACTCTTCACTCACAAAGAGTTAATGGGCGGTTTCTCTTGGCATGGCCACCACTTCCGCCTCACTCATCAATCCCAGGGGATTTGGAAGCCACAAGAATTTGAGGCCGCCCTGACATTCAAGACAGCAGCCCCCGACCCCAGAAAAGAAGCACCATACGCCGACCGGATTGACGACAGTGGACTACTTCGCTACAAGTTCTCCGATACGAAGAAGTGGGCGAACGATGCGATGAAGGTAGCCGCTCAGCGGAACTATCCCCTCGCCTGGCTCGTGGGAGTGAAGCCGACCCCGTCAACGCTGTTCTATTACGCCCGTTTCCCCGCCTACATCGTTGACATCGACGAACGTAATGCGGAGTTCATCATCGCCATTGATGAGACGACACCAGCCACCTCATTTCATAAGGATTCTGGCCAGATCGAGAAGAAGTATGTTTCTCGGTGGACGAAGGCGCGTATCCACCAGCACGACTTCAGGGAGCACGTACTCAGTGCCTACCAGATCTCTTGCGCAGTCTGCGATCTTCCGCACGCACAGCTCCTGGAAGCCTCGCACATCATCGCCGACACCAAGGAAGCGGGAGTCCCTGAGGTCAGCAATGGTTTGGCCCTGTGCAGGCTCCACCACACCGCCTATGACCGTCACCTCCTCGGCATCGACGCAGACCGCCGCATCCACGTGGCGACACGAGCAAAACGGATCGAGACCGTCCATCTGCAAACTGGCTTACTGCCATTTGAAGGCCGCTCCCTGACGCACGTGCCTGCCGCCAAACAGATGCGCCCTGATGGCGACCGCCTTGCCGAACACTTCAAAGAGTTCCTCCAAGCGGAGGAGCAGACAGTCGGGTAGGCCCCAAAAGCTTCCAGCAAGCTACGCACTACTCCAGAGAATGGGCTTTCACCAATCGAAGGAGCCCATCATGATCTTCCCGCGAGACATCACGACTGAAGCCGAGGCGGCGGTGCTTGAACACGCTGATCGCCTCGCCGCCGTCATCGGCAAGCACTGGCACCCCACCGACGATACCGCTCGAGACGACGTCATGCTGCTCGTTGCCGATCTCCTGCGCGCGCACGCCGAGACAGGGATCGAGATGCAGACCTGGAGAGCGGCACTCGACGTTGTCTTGGATCATCTCGCCGCAGAGCCGGAAGGAGCAGATCTGCTCCATCGCCTCGGCCGGCCGGCCTGGTTCACCGTCATCGGCACGACCAAGGACGGTCAGCGCGAGCCCGTCGCCGTCCTCCCGGGCCGGCGACGGCTGGAGGTAGCCATCGGCGCCTGGAGCACACAGGTTCAGGCACCCACCGCAGCAGACGCCGTCCGAGCAGCGTCACGTGCGGACCGGCCTGCCGCCTGAGACGTTCACCTTGTGAAGCACTCGCTCAACCACACAGACTCGCACGTCATTTGTGCGTCGTTCACAACGTCTGGACGTTGTGAACGACGCACATGGAGCCTGGGAGACTCTCGCGCCACCACCGCTCGAGACGGCAGACCTCGACGGGACCTTACTTGAACTCGCAGGCGACGCCGTCCCCGTCCCGATCCAGCTCTTCACGGTATCCAGGATCGCCCCGATGCAAGGGGGCCGCACCCGACTCCTTCGCCTTCTTGCAGTTGGGAAAGTACGTGCTCTCCTGCTTCGGCTCCTCGGCGGGCGCGGGAGCCGCTGCGCCACCGCCGGCCTGGGTCGTGGCCTCTGGTGTCGGCTCGGGCTCCTGCGTCGCAGGTGGTGCAGGAGACTCCGACGGCGGGGCCTGCGTCATCGGAATCAGCGACGGCGTATGACTCGGGGTCGGGGATGGGGTGGGACTCGGAGTAGGCGACGGGGAGGGAGTCGGAGTAGGTGACGGCGACGGAGAAGCAGTCACCGTCGGCGAAGGAACAGGTGCCTGCGAGCCCGCGTCGTCAGCCACGGATGGAGCCCCGCACCCGGCCAGGCCGGCGCAGGTCGCCATGGCCAAGGCCGCGGACGCCGACCGCACCACCATCTTCTGATGATCCGACATCCGCGCGGCCAGCCGCCGAGCGCCAGTGCGGGGAGACAGCAAGAATCCAGAATGGGATGGAAATACCTTCATGAGAACCTCGATATGGGGAAGCAAATAACAGCACGTTGCGCCACGTCATGCCGCATAGCACTCCACGCGACATGACGGGACACCTATCAACAAACCTTGAGTGGAGTACCGACGGCGGCTCGCAGCAGCGAAAGACGGAGCCTATTTGTCGCAGGCAGAGCCATCCCCATCTCTGTCCAGCTCAGGACGGTAGCCAGGGTCACCCTTGTACATCGGCGCAGCTCCCGCCGCCTTGGCCTCCTTGCAGTTGGCGTAGAACTCCTTCTGAGGCTCGGGTGCCGACTCCGACTTCTTCTGAGACTCCGACTCGGAGTTCGCCCCTGACTCGGAGCCCTCCCCCGAGTCCGAGCTGCCGAGCCAGCCGCTCCAACCGGACGAGTCCTCCGTCGGCTCCGCGGCAGGCTCCTCACCGGGCTCTTCGGCCGGTGCCTCCTCGGAGCCGGCGGAGTCACCACCAGCGGCATCCTGCTGGGACTCGGCCGGCGCAGCGGACGACGCAGCATCACTGCTGGCACTGGACACGTCGTCGCAGCCGGCGATTCCAACGCCAAGAGCCAGGGCGAGGAGCACAGGAGCCGAGGTCCTCAGCAGCCCCCGCCGCCTCGACGTCGAGGAAGACACTGATGAAACAGACAAACGGGAAAATATGGGAGAAATAGGGGACAAAAAGGGCGCGTTCACGAGAGCCTCGAGTCAGGAGAAGGGATGGTGGGCGGCTAGCCGATAGAATTGAAGCACTCCAGGAGCAGTAATAACTCACGCCGCCATAAAATGCAATCGCATTGATATGCACATTTTTTACTGTTGCGGAGAATAAAAATTGACGTGAGAACGCTTGACAATTGTCCCTTATTGTTACGATTATTGGATAGACTTCCATCCCCACGACAGCCGCCCCCCATGTGCTCAGGCCGCTCAGCGAGCCTTAGGGAGCCGAACCGGAGTCTGACGAACCAGGGTCTGAGGGGCGCACCGCGGCTCAGCCGCCGGGGCGATGCCGCTCTCGGGCCGGCCGCCCCACACTTCCGGCCATGAGCACTTCCCGCACGTCCCTGTCCCAGCAGACGCCGACCGCCTTCGGAGCACCGAATCCTTCGCCGTCGGACTCCGCTCCGAGCCCCGCTCCGGTCTCGGCTCCGACCGCAAGCACCCATCCCGACCGACTGAGCACCGTCGCTCTGGTCATCTTCACAAGCGTCTACGCCTTCTTCTTCCCCCTCCACCTCGGCCACTTTCTCATCCCTGGGGACGCCGGCCCCGCAACCGGCCTCGCGCTCTACATCGCTCTCTTCGCCGTCGGCGGCGTCGCCTTCCGCCACCCGCTGGCCCGGGCCGCCCGTCAGGTAGCGGCCCGTAAGCGGCGGGCCGTCCTCACTCTCATCGTGGGTGGACTCGCCACCTTGGTGATCGAGCTCGTCGGCGGCCTGGCGTCCTCGGCCCTGCTCAACCTCGCCGGCCTGTCCGGAGCAATCCTGCAGAATGACGCCAGCGTTGCCGAAGTCATTCAGATGTTCCCGCCGATCATCATCGTCGTCGTGCTCGGGATCGTGGGGCCGATTGTGGAGGAGATGTTCTTCCGTCAGCTCCTCATTGGGCTCATCGACCGTTTTGCGCCGACCTGGGTGGCTGTTGTCGTCTCCAGCGTTCTGTTCGGTGCGCTGCACATGCACTCGTTCGCGCTCTCCGAGGTACTGAGTGTTATCCCGCACGCCTTCTTCGGGCTCAGCTGCGGGCTGCTCTATGTCAAGACCGGCCGCAACCTGCTCTACCCGGCGAGCATCCACTGCCTCAACAACCTCAGCGCCTTCCTGCCGCTCCTCCTGTACTGAAACGACTCCCCGCCACCCTGCCCGGGCGTTGCGGGAACATAAGCGTTTGCGCCAACACCCTCGCAACACTGGCTCCGGTTGGCTTGCTCTCGACAGCTTCACTGTTGACGGCGCCCGAGGCGCCCCGTCAGCACGGGACACGAGGAGGAGATACAGACCATCACAATCAGGCCGAGCGCCGGGAGCGGCATTCTCATCCATAACTTCCTGCCTCATTCCCTACAGCGCTCGGCCCGGAGCCTCACCTTCCCATCGAGGAGAACGGCTACTTCTCGTGCAGCAGGACCGTGGCCCTCACAGCGCACACTCTCCGCCATCGCATGGATCGCCTGCGCGACGGAGACCCGCTGCGAGGCCGCACGTCAGGAGGGTGAGGAGAGCAAGGGCGGGGACAGCAAGACTGCCTTGTCGGGACAACATCCGCCCCGGGGGAGACGGCGCGTGCTTCAATCGGAGCATGGCAGTCGTCTCCCCCGTTCCGGTTCCGGGCCCCGTGCCCGACGAGTCCATCCTGACCGAGCCCGACGCTTCGCTGCTGTTCAGCGGGGCACGCACCGCCTACACCTTCACCGACGAACCGGTGACCGACGCCCAGCTGCGGGCGATCCATGAGCTGGCCAAGTGGGCGCCGACGGCGGTCAACGCCCAGCCGTTACGGGTGGTAGCCGTCCGATCGGCGGCGGCTCGCGAGCGCCTGCTTCCCTGTCTTCCCCGCGGTAATCGCGAGCAGGCCGCAGGCGCGCCTCTCACCCTCGTCTGCGCCGCCGATCGGCCCTTCGCCGGGTCCCTGCCTCGGCTGCACCCGCGCGGCGAGCGCTACCAGCGTCTGCTGGAGGAGGGCGGGGCGGAGATGCGGGCGCGTTGGGCACGCACCTCAGCGCTGATCCAGACGGCCTACGTCATTCAGGCGATTCGCGCCGTCGGGCTGGCAGCCGGCCCCATGAACGGGGACGACGCTGAGGCGTTGGCGACCGAGTTCTTCGCCGGCCAGGACGTGGAGGTGCTGCTGGTCATCAACGTCGGTCACCCAGGGCCAGACGCCTACCAGGAGCGCAACCCGCGCCTGCCCTTCGAGGAGGTCTATCAGGTGCTATGAACTCAGCGGGTCGATCGCGCCCAGCCCCCAGGACCGGGCGGCGTCGGCCAGCCGAGCGTCATGAGTCAAAACCGTGACAGGGTGGCGAGGGTCGTCCAGCAGCGTCGCAGTCGCCAGGTGAATGGCATCGAGAGACTTCAGCTCACCAGTCAGGGCGCTGGCGCGCTCAATGACATCCGGGCCGATCTCGACGAGCTCCACTCCCTCGATGAACTCATCGACCACGCGGATATCGAAGTGCTCCCGATGCGCCGCCCGAGCCATCTCCACCGTGAGCAGACAGGAGGAGACCAGCCCCTCGGTGGCATGCGCATCCATGATGAGCCGCGCGGCCTCGTCGGCTCCGGGCTGCCCGAGGAGGGAGAGCAGCGCCACCGAGGTGTCGAGGTAGATCACCTGTCCTCCTCGCGCTCACCGAGGAGGAACTGCTCCAGGTCGAAACCCTCAGGCGTCCCCCACCGCCTGGCGGGCAGCGCCCAGTCGCCTGCGGCCCGACGGACCTTACCCTCACGGACCATCCGCCCGTACCAGGTCTCGTCATGGCGGATCGGGACGATCTGGGCGATCGGGCGGCCGCGGTCGGTGACCGTCACAGGCACACCGGTGGACTCGACCTCACGGTAGACCCGCCCGGCCTGCTGATTGACCTCCCGCAGTCCCACAGTCCTGCTCCCCGGAGAAACCGGGGCACCCGCTGCACTCATGACACGAGAATACGACAAAGGTTCTACATGTACTACTTTGTGGCTGCGGGGTCGGAGGCGGGATCGAAGGCGAGGCCGAAGGCTCGAGACTCAGCGTCAGCCCCCTCGCCGCTAGGGCCGGAAGATCGAGCTGTCCTCGCTGACGTAGGCAACCGCGAGCCGCTGCGTCCAGGCCATCTGGCCGACGATCTTGACCAGCGCGTTCGCGTCTGACCAGCCGACACCGATGTAGATGTAGTCCGCGCCGATGGTGTAGTCGGCGACCGGCAGCCCCTGTTCCTCCCGCTCCTCGAGCTCTGCGTCACTCAACGCGTCGGGACCGTTGAACGGAGGGAAGGCCCGGATGAGGTCGCGGTAGAAGGCCCTGATCGCCGGGGTAGAGCCCTCGGTGGTGTCGTAGTCGCGCGGCTCCTCCCACCGGGAGACCTGTTCCCACCACTGGGGAAAGTCCTCATCGGTGACCGCGTCCGGCTCGAAGATCAGGATGTCGTAGCTCATGCCCCGAGGCTAGGAGTGCACCCCGTCACCAACCATGGACACCGCTCCCCACGGCGACCTCCAACAGCGGCCCACCGCCTCCACTGGGAGGTGGCGGGCCGCCGTCGGATACCTGGACGCAGTGCTCAGAGCACGTAGGGGTCGTTCATCGGATCGGTCAGGGTAGTCGGGTCAGCCACGTTGGTGTCACGGCCGGCCGGGCCGAGGTTCGCGGCCGAGGCCGGGGCGGCGGGCGACGTCGGGACGTCGAGCTCGGCGTTGGCGCGGTTGCGCGCCAACCACAGCTCGTAGGAGTCGGCGGTGGCGCCGTCGAGGTCCACGCTGTCGATGTCGATGCCCAGAGCCTGGGCCACACCACGGCCGTAGTCGGGGTCCGCGTGGTAGCAGTTGAAGATGTGGCGGTGCTTGATCTGCAGGGTCGAGTCCCCCATGGCGCGGGCGGTGTTCTCGCACAGGACGAGCTGCTGCTCGGGCGTCATGGCGCGCCAGAGCATGCCGGGCTGGGTGTAGTAGTTGTGGTCGTCCTCGCGGAAGTCGTACATGGCGACGTCGCCTCCGGCCTGGACGGGCTCGGAGAGCTCGCGCGAGTCCTGCCAGTTGCCGTAGGAGTTGGGCTCGTAGGCGTTCTGGGATCCGGCGTTGCCGTCCACCCGCATGGCGCCGTCGCGGTGGAAGCCGTGGGGGCAGGCGACGCCGCGCGGGGAGTTGACCGGAATCTGGTGGTGGTTGACGCCGAGGCGGTAGCGCTGGGCGTCACCGTAGGAGAAGAGGCGGGCCTGGAGCATCCTGTCCGGGGAGTAGCCGATGCCGGGCACGATGTTCTGGGGCGTGAAGCCGGCCTGCTCGACGTCCTGGAAGTAGTTGTCGGGGTTCCTGTTGAGCTCGAGGACGCCGACCTCCTGGAAGGGGAAGTCCGCCTTGGGCCACATCTTGGTCAGGTCGAAGGGGTTGAAGTCGGTCAGGGCCTCGGCCTGCTCAACGGTCATGGTCTGGACGTACATGGTCCAGCGGGGGTACTGGCCCTTCTCGATGGACTCGTACAGGTCGCGCTGGTTGGACTCGCGGTCCTGGGCGATGACGGCGGCGGCCTCCTGGTCCGTGAGGTTGGCGAGACCCTGCTGGGAGCGGAAGTGGAACTTGACCCAGGTGCGCACGCCCTCGGCGTTGATGAAGGAGTAGGCGTGCGAGGAGAAACCGTGCATGTAGCGGTAGGACAACGGGATGCCGCGGTCGGACATCGTGATGGTCACCTGGAGGAGCGACTCGGGCAGGCTGGTCCAGAAGTCCCAGTTGGTGTTGGGGCTGCGCAGGTTGGTGCGGGGGTCGCGCTTGACGGCGTGGTTGAGGTCGATGAACTTCTTGCCGTCACGGAAGAAGAAGACGGGGGTGTTGTTGCCGACGACGTCCCAGTTGCCCTCGGAGGTGAAGAACCGCATGGCGAAGCCGCGGATGTCGCGCTCGGCGTCGGCGGCCCCGCGCTCGCCGGCGACGGTGGAGAAGCGCATGAAGAGCTCGCACTGGTTGCCCTCGGCGGAGAAGATCGCGGCGCGAGTGAGCTCGGGGATGGCGCGGGTGACGGTGAAGGTGCCCCAGGCGCCTGAGCCCTTGGCGTGCATGCGGCGCTCGGGGATGACCTCGCGGTTAAAGTGAGCGTGCTTCTCCAGCAGCCAGGCGTCCTGGAGGGCGACGGGGCCGCGGGGCCCGGCGGTCATGGAGTCCTGGTTGTTGTAGACGGGCGAGCCGTTGGCCATCGTCATGCGACCCTGGCCGACGGCGTTGTTGCGGCTGGGCAGGTGCTCGCCGAGGCCGGCGCGGGACATGGGGCAGCCGGCGGGAGCACTGTCCTGAGGGGTCTCGGGCAGGTTGGTGTCGTTCATGGGTATCTCCTTGCTCGGCCAGCGGGCCGGGGTGTCGCGACGCGCGAGGTGCGCCTGAGCCGGTCAGGGCGCCGCAGGTACCGCTGACCGCTGTCAGCCGCGACGACGAGATGACCGCCTGTCAGCAACCATAGCCGAACAATAAGGAGATGTCTCAGTAGTTGCCCCACTGAATGAGATCACTAATGTGTAGGTGGGTGTCGGCCGCCGCGTAAGCTCGCTGGCGGTCACCACCAGCGCATCGGTGGCTGACCAGCTGACACCGGCCATGGACACCGCCGTCCACGGCAGCCCCCCTACGCCGGGCGGTAGGTGAAGCGGTCCCAGCCCAGGGCCTCGATGCGCTCGGCCATGCGCTCGCACATCCCGTCCCAGCCGGGCGCCACGACGTCGAACTCCCCGCTCGTCCCCTCGGAGCGAGCCTGCTGGAGGGCGTAGACCCGCGCCCCCGCCGCGCGCACCCGCCGGGCCACCTCCACGGCGTCGTCGGCCGTCACGTCCCCGGGCACCACAGTGGTACGTACCTCGAAGTCGGGCCCACCGCGGCCGGCCGCCTCAACGAGTACCTCCAGACTCTCCCAGGCCCTCGCGGCCGCGTTCGCCCGGCCGACCACCTGCCCGTAGTGCTCGGGCAGGGCCTTGATGTCCAGCCCCACCCAGTCGACGAGCCCGGCCTCGATCATGTCCCGCAGCCGCCGCGGGTAGGGCCCGGCCGTGTGCAGCCCTACCTGGAAACCCATGTCGATGATCTCGCGGGCGGCGTCGGCCAGGGCGTCCTGGCGCAGCGCCTCACCGCCGGTGAGGACGACGCCGTCGAGTAGCCCGCGCCGACGGCGCAGCAGGGCGCGCACCTCCTCCCACGCCACCCGGCCGGGCGTGCGGGTGGGGATGAGGTCCTGGTTGTGGCAGTAGAAGCAGTTCCAGGGGCAGCCCTGCAGGAAGACGGTCGCGGTCAGGTGGTCGGGCCAGTCGACTGTGCTCATGGGGACGAGCCCGGCGATCACCAGGTCGTCGGCGGGCCGGCGGCCGGGGCCGACAGCGAGACCCTCCCGAGACCCGGTCGCTCCCCGCCTGGTCGCAGGAAGGCCGGGCTCGCTGGTTCCGCCGGCGTGGGCACCCGCGGACCTCGAGCCGGCGGAGGCGCCCCGGCCCGCACCGTCCTCAGTGGCCCGGGCCAGCTGGGCAGTCTGTGAGTTGGTCGGCGGACGTGTCTGCGGTGAAGTCACTGTCCCCTCCTCTCGGGACGTCGTCGGGACTGCGGGGAACTGCCGGGCTGCTGGGCCGACCCGAGGGTCGGCGTCGTCACAACACCGAGCCCGCTGGGCGCCATCGCCGGATCATCCGACGGCACCCAGCGGTCCCGGCGGGTCCTCTCAGGCGCTGACCGCGCTCAGGCGCGAGACGGCCGGGCCGTGACCACCGGCGGCGACCTCGGTGAACATCTGCCGCTCGGCGTACTCGCCCTTCTTGCCGATGTTGAAGGAGCGCACCGGGCGGAAGTAGCCCATGACGCGGGTCCACACCTCGCATTCGACCGGCTCGGCCTCGGGATGGAGCTCGGCGCACTTGTCGCAGGGGAGGTGCTCGCCGACCAGATATCCGTGGACGGGGCAGATGGAGAAGGTCGGCGTGATGGTGATGTAGGGCGTGCGGAAGGCGGTCAGGGAGCGGCGCACCAGCTCCTTGCAGGCGGCGGCCGAGGAGATGCGCTCGTTCATGTACAGGTGCAGGACGGTGCCGCCGGTGTACTTGGTCTGGAGCTCCTCCTGCATCTCCTGGGCCTCGAAGGGGTCGTCGGTGTAGCCCACGGGAATCTGGGAGGAGTTCGTGTAGTAGGGGTTAGCCTCCGTGCCGGCCTGGAGGATGCCGGAGTAGCGCTTGCGGTCCTCCTTGGCGAAGCGGTAGGTGGTGCCCTCGGCCGGGGTGGCCTCAAGGTTGTAGAGGTGGCCGGTGGCCTCCTGGAACTCGACCATCTTGTCGCGCACGTGGTCCAGGAGGCGCACGCACATGGCGTGGCCGCGCGGGTCGGTCAGGTCGTAGGCGTCGTGGGTGAAGTTGCGGACCATCTCGTTCATGCCGTTGACGCCCAGGGTGGAGAAGTGGTTGTCCAGGGTGCCCAGGTAGCGCTTGGTGAAGGGGAACAGGCCGGCGTCGATGTGGTGCTGGATGACGGTGCGCTTGAGCTCCAGGGTGTCGCGGCCGATCTCGAGCAGCTCGTCAAGCCGGGCGGTCAGGGCGGCCTCGTCGTCGGCGTAGAGGTAGCCGAGCCGGGCCATGTTGATGGTGACGACGCCGACCGAGCCGGTCTGCTCGGCCGAGCCGAACAGGCCGTTGCCGCGCTTGAGCAGCTCGCGCAGGTCGAGCTGGAGGCGGCAGCACATGGAGCGGATCATGCCGGGGTCGAGCTCGGAGTTGATGAAGTTCTGGAAGTAGGGCAGGCCGTACTTCGCGGTCATGGTGAACAGCAGCTCGGTGTTGGGGGCGTCCCAGTCGAAGTCGCGGGTGATGTTGTAGGTGGGGATGGGGAAGGTGAAGACGCGGCCCTCGGCGTCGCCCTCGGTCATGACCTCCATGAAGGCGCGGTTGATGAGGTCCATCTCCGCCTGGAGGTCGCCGTAGGCGAAGTCGCAGACGTCGTCGCCGATGAGGGGGTGCTCGTCGGCCAGGTCCGCGGGGCAGGTCCAGTCGAAGGTGAGATTGGTGAAGGGGGTTTGGGTGCCCCAGCGCGAGGGGACGTTGAGGTTGAAGATGAGTTCCTGCATGCACTGCTTGACCTGGGCGTAGGTCATGTCGTCCAGGCGGACGAAGGGCGCCATGTAGGTGTCGAAGGAGGAGAAGGCCTGGGCGCCGGCCCACTCGTTCTGCAGGGTCCCCAGGAAGTTGACGATCTGCCCGACGGCCGAGGAGAAGTGCTTGGCCGGGCCCGCGGCGATGGCGCCGGGGACGCCGTTGAAGCCCTGCTGGAGGAGGTCCTTGAGGGACCAGCCGGCGCAGTAGCCGGCGAACATGTCCAGGTCGTGGATGTGGAGGTCCGCGTTGCGGTGGGCCTGGCCAGCGGCGGCCGAGTAGACCTGGCTGAGCCAGTAGTTGGCGACGACCTTGCCGGAGGTGTTGAGCATCATCCCGCCCAGCGAGTATCCCTGGTTGGCGTTGGCGTTGACGCGCCAGTCGGAGCGGTCCAGGTACTCGGTGATGGTGGCGATGGCGTCCACAGTGGGGCGCTCTCCGCGGGCGACAGCGGAGTCGGCCGAGCCGGAGGCCACGAGGCACGGGTCGGTGGCGGGGGTGGCGGCCGGCGGCTGCGCCGAGCCGTCAGCTGCGGGGGTGGTGGAGGCAAGGTTCTTCTCGAGCACGGGTCTCTCCGATGGTCCTTCTCGTTCCTGTTCGCGGCCCTGCCGAGCATGGATGGGGCCGGTTCTTCCGGGTGCCGTCAGCGGCTGCGCGCTGCCTGCGGGGAGCGGGTCGGTCGGCGGCACCGGTGCCGACCCTACGCCCGCACGTGTGCCAGGAGCCGCATTGAGCCACATTATCTTGTGTCTTGATTGTATCCGGACCACAACATCTTGCGATAGAGGCATGGACTTTCGTCCCGATAGGCGTCGCCTTCCCGCGCGATCCTGCGGATCCCGCCTGACCTGCAGCACGGACCATCGAGGCCACAGGGAAGCCGCGGGCACGATCCAGATCCCCTCACCCGGCGTGTTGGGGCGAGGTCGGGAGCGCACCTCTCACCCCCGCGCGCGATCACTCTCCGCACGACCCATGTGCCCGGCATCGTTGCCACCGACCTCCTGTCATCCCCAGCGAAGTGGCATCACCGGAGCCGTGGAAGCCCTCTTGAGGGAGGTTCGTGTCCAAATCGGACACAAAGGAGTCCAACCACTTTTCACCGCGCCACACGAACCGCGGAATCATGCGGTTCTATCAAACGCACTCAGTACTCGTTGCCGCCTTTGTATCCGATTTGGACACTTCCCACCTCTCCAAGGCCCTCAGCACGTCCGGAACGACCTGATGCGCGTAGACATCCTTCCTTGTGAAGCGCAGTGGCAGGAAGCCGCGGGCGACGAGCCGGCGGTCGCGCCAGCGGTCGAGGCCGAACTGGTACTCGTCGCAGTGGTAGGTGTAGCCGTCGAGCTCGACGACCACCCACCCCTCGATCACCAAGTCCACCTCGCCGACTCCCCCGATCTCCACTCCGTCCTCGAAGCTCAGTCCTGCAGCATGCAGGTCCATTCGCGCCAACGTCTCCAAGGGGGAACGGGCCCGGTCGCTGGCGCGATCGAGTCGAGCGAGAGCCCGAGCCGAGCCGGGGCCGCGCAGCAGGTCCCGAATCTGCTCGGCAGTGACCCGCTCATCATGAAGTGCTGCGTCAAGAGCGATGAGTGGAGAGTCGTCCTGGACGTGGCAGCGCAGGAAACGAGCCAGCGCCTCAGGGAGCGGCTGAACCGGGTAAGAGGTTGGCGATATACGAGTCCGGTACCGGTCTGCATGGAGCACCTCCCGCCCGGCAGTCGAGAATCGCCTACCGGGCGCAACGACAAGATGAACCTGCTCGCCCCCTTGGGCCACGGGCAGCCCGTAGTACCGCATAGCGGCCTGGCAGGTGAGGAGCCCTTCATGAATGCGCGCCAGCACAACGGCGCGCTCAACGCCCGGGATACCGACAACCCCATGCTCATAGGCGATGAGCTCACCGGTCCTCACCAGCGAGGCGATGTGACGGCGCTGGGTGCGAGTCGGCTCCAGGTCCCGCATGCGCACCGCTCCGTAGCAGCCACGAACAATGGCGAGCAGCTCAGCGTCCATGGTGTTCACGGGACTCATTGCCGCCCGGCTGCGGAGTGGGCGCAACCCGGCCGCCGACGCCCTGTGGACAACTGGCGCATCCGTCAGCCTGTGGCCTCCAGGACCCATCGAAGTGTCACCGATGTCCTGACACAGAACTGTCACCCATGTCCCGAGACACAACAACCAGAGACTTCATGCCCCAGCGGCCAGAGCATGGTGTCCAGATCGGACACAAAGGAGCCCAACAACGTTTCACCCAGCGATACGAACCGCGGAATCATGCGGTTCTGTCAGACGCGCTCAGTACTCGTTGCCGTCTTTGTATCCGATTTGGACACTCACCACCGCTCCACGGCCCTCTGCACGCCCGGAACCACACGGGAGGCCGTTCGCCGGCATCACCGTTACCCGCGCTCACCCGGATCCGGACGGGACACCCCACCTCACCCCGCCACCCCGTCCTTCTCGTGGATCAGCATTGTTCTGTCGGGCTGGCCCGACATCGACCGACCAGGTGGCTGGATCGTGTGGACGATCATGCTCCGACAGCCTGGGTCCATGAGCACGGATACCTCTCCCTTCCACCGTTCCCGACCTCCATCGCAGCAGGTCAGACCCGCATCTCCCACCCAGCCTCGAGGCCCTGGGCGCACGTGCCCACCCGGATCCTGGCGGCGGCATCGCTGCCCGGCCTGTGCGGGATCGTCCGAGGCATCACGCTGTGGCCGGATCTGCCCGCCCTGCCGCGTCGCCGAGCCTGGCTCGGCTGGACGCAGGTGGCACTGACTGTCGCCTTCGTCACCGTCTGCCTGGTCGTCGCCTGGCCCAAGGCCTGAGCCGGCCACGCCTGGCGTCGCCTTCGCTCCCCACGCCGCATCCTGGGGTTCTGTCCTCACCGCCGGCGAGCTGAAGGCGTGAAGGTGACGCTGCCCCTCCCCCCATTCACCACCGATTCACGTCCGGAAAGCTGACACCATGACTGATCGCCGTTTTTCCGCGCCCGGTCTCGCCCGGAGCCTGCTGGCCCCGATCGCCGCCCTGCTGGGGCTGGTGGCGGGTCTGAGCATCCTCATCCCGCCCTCCCCTGCACCATCCAGCGCCGACCCGACCACGTTCTCCGCCGAGCGCGCCATGACCTCCATCAACCGCCTCGCCGACGAGCCCCACAGCGTCCTGCGCCGCGAGGCGCACGACCGGGCGCGCGACGACGTCGTCGGCATGTTCTCCGATCTGGGCTACACCCCCACAGTGCACTCCGACCCGCTGTTCGACCTCAGCAGCCCAAGGGCGAAAGAGACCTTCGATGCGCTGTCCGCCGAGCAGCAGGCGGAGTTCAAGGACACTCCAGCCGAGACGATCGTCGTCGACGTGCCGGGGAAGTCCGAGCGCACCATGGCACTCATGGCCCACTACGACTCGGCCATAGGCGCTGAGCCGGACGGAGACAGCGTGCGCCTTACTGCCGGGGACTCCCACGGGGCGGGTGATGACGGCTACGGCGTGGCCGTCATCGTCGAGACGCTCCGGGCTCTCAAGGCCGAGGGGCGCCAGCCGGAGAACTCGCTGAAGATCGTCATCACCGATGGCGAGGAGGTCGGCCTCCTCGGCGCTACCAACGAGATGCGCCACCACCGCGCCGACTACGAGAACGTCGACCTCGTTCTCAACCTCGAGGCGCGCGGCACGAGCGGTCCGGCGCTCATGTTCGAGACCTCCGCGAACAACAGCGCCGTTGCCGGCTACTTCCTGAGCCACGTGAAGCAGCCCGTGACCAGCTCGCTATTCCCCTCACTGTATGCGCGCATGCCCAACCTCACCGACATGACCGTCCTCATCCCCGAAGGCTTCACGGTGCTCAATATTGCGGCTATCGGGAACGCCGAGCACTACCACCACGCCACGGATGCCCCGCGCTACGTCGACCACTCGACCGTCCAGCACTACGGCGACCAGGTCCTCGGCCTCACCCGGGCCTGGGCCTTCGACGGGCAGGCCCCCACGTTGACGGCCGACGGCGACCTGCACTTCTTCCAGCTGTGGCGGGGGCTGACGGTGCGCTACCCGGCGGCGGTCGGAACAGGGCTGGGCTGCCTGGCCGTCATCGCGGCCCTCGGCGCCGTCGCGGTACGGGCCAGGTCGCTGCGCTGGAAGCGGGTCCTGGGCAGCGTCTGGGGCCTGACCTGGCGAGCCGTGTCCGTCTCCGCCGCCGCGGGGCTGCTGCAGCGTGGCGCGATGGCCATGGGGTGGGCACCCATCTACGGTGTCGGGCCGAACCCGCTGCTGGTGTGGATGTTCGCCGGCGGGGCCCTCATCGGGGCCGGGCTCACGGCGCACTTCGTGGTGCGACGCTGGAAGGAGGGGATCGGGCAGGAGACTCTCGCCGCGGTGCTGCTCCTGCTGGCAGCCGCCTGCGTGCCGCTCATGGTGCTGGTACCCGGCACCGCCTATGTCCTGGTCCTCACCACGCTCGCCCTGGCGCTGACCGCGCTGGCGCCACAGCGGATGCGGCCGGTGGTCGGGGCTCTGGCGGCCTTTATCAGCGTGGTGATCTTCGCACCCATGATCCTGCTCATCCACGAGATGCTCAGCCTCAGCGCGGTGTGGGTGACCGTGTTCTTCGCGATCGTGCCGGTGGCGCCGCTGGCACTCGTGCTCCTGCAGGCCGGTTCCCGGCGCGCCCGGAGCACCACCGCGTGGACCAGCAGCAGTTCTGACGCCGTTCCCGACGGCGCTGCCACTGCAGGTCGGGCCGCCGCGACGGCGTAGGACGGCGCGCAGGAAGCAGCGCAGGAAGCCGCCGCTGCGAGCGCAGCCTCGGGGCCTCGGGACCACTCCTGGTGAGTGGTCCCGAGGCCGCGGCCTGTTGAGCAGGGTGAATCAAAGTCCCGGCCGGGTGCGACGGGGCTGGTGCACGAGTCTCTTCTCGAGGTTTTCCACAGGGTGTCCTCGGGGTCTGGT